>JAUXCH010000174.1 GCA_030618975.1 Planctomycetia bacterium | reverse complement strand
CGTCCGAGCCAGGTGACGAGGATGCGTCGACCGACCTGAACGTTGGTGCGGGCGGCATCGGGCCGCGTGAGGTACACGGCGGCCTCGTCGAGGAAGACGGGAAGGAGGAAGGGCAGGGCGCGTTCGAACCACCCGTGGTCGATGCTGGTCGCGACCCAGAGGGTCCTACCGAGCCCGTAGGCGCCCTCGACGACGGCGGCCGGCCCGTCCCCCTGCTCGTCCTGCTGGAAGCGCAGGACCACACGGCCCTCGTGCGCGGGACGAGCCATGGGAGAGGCGGCGTCCTCGGATCCGGTGTCGCCGTCCGCCTCGAGGAAGGTCATCCGTCCCCAGACGGCGGGGGGGACGAGTCCGATCCAGGTGGCCGCCTCCTCGCCGGTGAACGGTGCGGCCAGGGGATGGCCGGTGCCCGTTTCGAGGTCCAGGGCGAAGGGGGCGTCCGTCGTCCCGGGCCTGCGCTCCTCGGGCCGGACGAACGGATAGGGCAGGAGGCGGTGCTCGGGGTCGGCGTGGAAGGCGTCGTTGAGGACGGCCGGATCGCTCAGGCTGTCGCCGACGAAGACGAGCAGGGCACCGCCGGCGCTCACGTAGTCGCGGACCTGCTCGACGGCTCGGCCGCGCGGCGCGGTGTTGGCGAGGACCAGGAGGTCGGGCGCGGGTCCGGCCCCGCCGGCCAGCGCGTCGGCGAGCGCCGACTCGCTGCTCACGGTGCGCAGCTCGTAGAGCGGGCTGCGCTCCCGGACGCGCTCCCCGCTCTCGCTGACCTCCCACCGTTCGAACACGCCGCGCAGGTAGGCCGCGGCGCCGAGACGCGCCCCGCGGCTCGACCGGGTCCAGGCGAGGACGCGGATGCGGTCGCGTACGCGAAGTGCGAACGCTCGCCGGCTGTCGAGGCCGAGCGCGTCGGCGCCCGTGTCGTCGTGGGGCGGCACGACCTCGACGCGGATCACGTGCGAACCCGGCCGGGGGAAGGCGCGGCCGGGGAGGTCCAGCGACAGGGTCTGGCTCCCGGGCTTTCCGGTCGCGTCGTCGACGGGCTCGAGCCTCGGTACGCGCTGGCTACGGATCGGCGTGGCGTCGCCGTCGAGGAAGACGCTCACCTTCGCGCCTTCCACCGCCTGCGTACCCTGGTTCTCGATCGTCGCGTCGAGGCGCAACGGGCGCCCGACGAAGGCGTCCCGTCCGGACGCGGTGGTCACCCGAGCGACCGTCAGGTTGCGCCGCTCGCGGCCGCCCACGTCGATCACGCGAACGGCGGCCTTGGCACGGAGCAGGTCGGCCAGGGCCTTGGTGACACGCTCCTCCCGCCAGTCGCGCGCCTGGAGGTCGGTGATGACGACGACGACGCGGTTGACGTCCTCCTCGGCCATCTGCTGCCGCGCGCGCACGAGCGTGTCCGCCCACGAGGCGGGCGCGTCCCGCGTGCGAAGGGTGGCCACGCGCTCCCGGGCCCGCGCCACACCCTCTTCTCCGACCGTGCGGGGCAGGAGAGCGAAGGGTGCGCGTCCGTCGCTCTGTGCCTCACGCGGGTCGTTCGTCACGACGACGGCGACGGTGTCCTCGCCACCCAGGCCGGCGAGCACGGCGTCGGCCTCCGCCTCCGCGATCTCGGAGACGGACCGCCCCTGGGAACGAGCAGCCATGCTGTACGAGGTGTCCACCGCGAGGTAGACGCTACGCTTGCCCTCGAACAGGCCCGCGAGACCGGGGTCCGTGAGAACGGGCCGCGCGAGCGCCAGGCCGAGCAGCAGGACGGCGGCGATGCGGAGCAGCAGGATCAGCCAGTTCTCGAGGCGCAGCCGCCGCTGGTGACGACGCATGGCGGCGAGGAGCCACTGCATCGCCGCCCAGGGCGTGCGCTGGACGCGGCGTCGGTTGAAGAGGTGGATGAGGATCGGGACGGCGACGAGCCCGGCGCCCAGGGCGAGGAGGCCCGGGTTCAGCAGGGCCGCGACGACGCCGGAGGCGAACGGGTCGCAGGGGAACGGGAGCGGGAGGCCGGCCGGGCTCAATCGCGCCTCCGTGCGGCCCTGCGGGCCAGGTACGCCGCGAGCACCACGCCGAGGGAGTCGGCCGTGGTGACCTCCACGAGGTCGATCCGGTTCCCCAGGCAGACGCGCCTCAGGTTCTTCCGAAACGTCTCGACCTCCTCGAGGTAGGCGGTCTTGAGGGCCAGCGGATCCGCGAGCAGGCGGGAAGCGTCCTCCATGCCTTCGAAGCGGGTCATGCGTTCGAAGGGGAACGTGGTCTCGTCGTGGGCGAGGATGTGGAACAGCACGACCTCGTGGCCGCGGGCCCGGAGGCTCTTCAGGCCCCGGACGATCTCGCGGTTGTCGTCGAGCAGATCCGAGAACAGGCAGATGATGCCGCGCCGGCGCACGGCCTCCGCGACCTGCGACAGGGCGCGCCCCGCGCTCGTAGCGCGTGCGGGACGGGCGTTCTCGAGCTGGGAGAAGATCGCGCGCAGGTGGGGGGCATTGCTCTGGGCGGGCAGCGTGCGGCGGATCTCCTCGTCGAAGAGCACCAGCCCCGCGGCGTCCTGCTGCTGGGTGATCATGTACGCGAGCGCCGCCGCCCCCCACGAGGCGTAGTCGAACTTGCTGGGTCCCTTGCCGTCGAGGGAGGTGTAGCCCATGGACGCGCTCGTGTCGACCACGAGCCAGGCTTCGAGGTTCGTCTCCTCCTCGTAGCGCTTGATGTAGAGGCGGTCCGTCTTCCCGTACACCTTCCAGTCGAGGAAGCGGATGTCGTCGCCCGGGACGTACTCCCGGTGCTCCGCGAACTCGACCGAGAACCCGTGGAACGGGCTCCGGTGCAAGCCGGAGACGTATCCTTCGACGATGCTGCGAGCCTTCAGCTCGAGGCCCGAGATCTGGTCGAGGATCCGGGGGTCAAGAAACGTGCGGTCGTTGCTCGTCACGCAGGGTCTCGCTCTCGCCGACCGGCGTCCGTTCCAGGAGATCGTCGATGAGACGGTCCGTGGTCCAGCCCTCCGCCTCCGCCCCGTACGTGGTGATGATGCGGTGCCTGAGGACGGGGTGGGCGATCGCCTTCACGTCCTCGGTGGCTACGTACATGCGTCCGTGCAGGAGCGCGCGCGCCTTGCTCGCGAGAACCAGGAACTGGCTGGCACGGGGGCCCGCGCCCCAGGCGACCCGCTCGCGCACCGTGTCGAGCGCCTCGTCCGTCGTCACGCGGGTCGCGCGGACGAGCCGGAGGACGTAGCGTACGACGTGCTCGGAGATCGGGACCCGCCGGACGACGTCCTGGATCTCGAGGATCTCCCGTCCGGTGAGCACCTCGGCGTAGTCGGTCTCCATGGGGCGGGTCGTCATCTCGACGATCCGCTCTTCCTGGTCCATGGTCGGATAGTCCACGTGGACCATGAACATGAAGCGGTCGAGTTGGGCTTCGGGCAGGGGGTAGGTCCCTTCCTGCTCGATCGGGTTCTGCGTCGCGAGCACGAAGAAGGGGGCGTCGAGCACGTGCTTCTGGCCGCCGGCCGTGACCTGGCGCTCCTGCATCGCCTCGAGCAGGGCCGCCTGGGTCTTGGGCGGCGTGCGGTTGATCTCGTCGGCCAGGATCACGTTCGCGAAGATGGGACCCTTGATGAACTTGAAGGCGCGCGTGCCGGTCGCCCGGTCCTCCTGGATCACCTCCGTGCCCGTGATGTCCGCCGGCATCAGGTCGGGGGTGAACTGGATGCGGTTGAACGACAGCGAGAGGCACCGCGAAACGCTGCTCACCAGCAGGGTCTTCGCCAGCCCGGGAACGCCCACGAGGAGGCAGTGCCCGCGGGCGAAGATCGAGATGAGGAGCTGGTCGATCACGTCGTCCATGCCGACGATGGTCTTGTGAAGCTCCGCCTTGATGCGGTCGTACGCGTCCTTGACGCGCTCGGCGTCGGCCAGGTCGGTGTCGCCGGCGGGGGGCTCGGTCATGGAGGGCTCCGGGGGATCCGACGCCCGGCGCCGTGCCGGACGGTCGGGCATTGAACCACGCGGGTCCGGCCTTGGGCCGCGCCGCCTACGGCGTCTAGCGCGACTTCGCGCGCCAGAACACCCCGTGCGTCGCACCCAGGACGAGCAGGCCTCGCCCCGGAGCGGGGACGACGTTGCCGCTCAGACCGATCTCGGGCGTGAGCAGCTCGCGGAGGCGGACCGGCACCGAGGAAACGTCGATCGTCGCGAGGTCGCTGCCGTCGAGCACGTCGAAGACCGAGATCCCGTGACGCGTCGGCACGAACAGCTCGGCCTCGGTCAGCAGGGCCGTCCCGTACGGTTCCGGGCCGTCCCCGGTCGTGGCGAACGCCTCCCAGCGCCGGGCGGGATCGAAGGCGTCGATCGCCTTCGCGATCGCGGCGGGCGGGCGTCCCTCGGGCACCTCGCCGCGCCCGACGACGACGAGCAGCGGGGACGCCTCGTTTTCCGGGGGAGGCGCCAGACCGACGATCTGCTCGGCGGCGAAGTCGACGAATCCGGCGCGCCGGTTCTTTCGCCACGCGCGGAGGGAGCGACGCCTCCCGCGCGGGCGGTCGAACAGGCAGAGGGTCTCCAGCCCGTCGGTCGGCGCGACCCAGATCCGTTCGAACGCGAGCAGCGGCGGAACGTTCGCGAAGCCCGTCTCGCGGGGCGTGTGGTCGTTCTCCCGTTGCAGTCGCTTCAGGCGACCCGCGCCGACGACCCCGCGGTCGTTGCGGTAGACCCAGTGCGGGCGGCCGTGGCGCGCGTCCACCGAGGCCACGATCCCGAGGCCGGTGGACACGACGACGCGCCCGTGCGCACCGGCGGGCGACGACGGGATGGCCTCGTCCGGCCTGCCGCCCCGCACCGGCGCGCCGGACCCGAGGTACGTTCGCACCTCGACCTCGCCCGTCGTCGGGGACAGGCCGAACAGCCAGGCGTCGGCCTCGTGCTCGGTTCCACGGGAGGGGCGCACGCCGGCGATCCACAGGCGGCCGCGGTAGAGGAGGGGGGCGCCGTAGAGACGGGTCTGCTCGGGCATGCCGCCGCGCGGTTCGTATCCGCCGTTTCTCCACAGCGGGGTCAGCGTGTGTACGGACTCCTCGTACCGGAGCGCCTCGATGCGGTCGTCGCGCGGGATGGGATAGGACCAGGTGCGCGGCCCCGACATGGGATCGGGCGCGGCGACGTACAGGATGCGCGCACCGTCGGGGCGCGCGGGGCCGAGCGTCAGGCTGAATCCCTCCAGCAGGCCCAGTTCCTCCCGTGCGTCGACCTCGTCCACACGGGACAGGCTGTCCTCCTCCGAGTTGAGGAGTTCGTACGGCCGGACCAGGTGGCGTCCCCGCTCGAGGTCCCAGACCTCCACGCGCGTGCCGTCGAACACGAAAGCCCGCGTTCCGTCGACGACGGCGCGCGTGGGGATCCACGGGCTGGGGCGGCCTCGCAGACGGTCGTCCTCCAGGTCCGGCGGCTCCACGCCACCCTCCAGCGGGAGCCACCACGCCACCTCGAACTCCTCGCCGAGCGCGGCCGGGCGTCCGGCGCGACGGGGACCGCCCCCGGTGGTGGGCCAGCCCGTGGGCAGCGCCTCGCCCCGCCGATCGGATGCGGGGGGGGGCCGCAGGCGCACGGACTCCGGAATGCCGGGGCGGGCTTGCCGCTCGAGGAGCGCCCTCACCGCATCCTGCCGACCGGCGCGTGCCAGGGCCGCGGCGGTCCGACCGATCCGCGCCGCGCGCCAGGGCGCGAGCATCTCGTCGGGCTCGGCACTCACCTCCTCCAGGTCCTCGAGGCGCTCGAGCCAGCCGACCGAGGCGTCCACGTCGCCGTTCTCGAGCGCGAGGTCGGCTGCGAGGAGGGCGGCCCGGCGGCCCGAGGCCAGCGGCAGGAAGCGATCCGCCACCGTGGCGAGCAGGCGCAGGTCGCGTCGGGCTACTCCCTGCTGGAGGAGAGCTCGAGCCACCTGGCCGAACTGCCCCTCGTACGCCTCGAGGGCGGGAGCTCCGCCCGCGAGGATCCGGTGGTGCGCGACGATCCACGCACCTTCGTAGACGACGCTTCCGAAGACGGGCACGACGTGGGGCGAGGCGGCCCCGGGATCGTCCGTGTCCTCGACGGCGTCGACGACCTCCTGCAGCGCGCGCACCGCCCGCGGCCAGTCGTTCGCCGCGATCGCCTCGTCGGCACGCCGGAAGGCCTGCGCCACCCACGGCGTGTCCGTGTTCACGTGGGAGGTGTTCTCCGCCGGAATCGAGCCGTCCTCCGGCTCGGCGTCCGCGGACGAGGCGAGGGAGAGGACGAGGAGGAGCGCGAAGAGCCGCAGTGTGGACATCGCGCGGCGATCATGCCATCGCCCACGGGGTCCGGCGCCTCCCGTCGGAGCCTCTCAGGAACCGTCCCGCGTCGCCGGCGCCCTCAGCGGATGGAGCAGACGCTGCAGCGCCTGCTCGTGCGCGAAGGAATCTTCGCGGGCGGCGTGCAGCTCACGCTCGAGCCGCCTGACCTCGTGCTCCTGGCGCTCGGTCTCCGCGTGCAGCCGGCCGAGGTCGGCCGCGAGCCGCGAGCGCTTCAGCACGGCGGGGACCGTCGAGCACAGCAGCAGCGCCAGACCGGCGAGCGCCAGCACCGTGAGCCACCCCGGCAGGGGACGCCGTTCGGCCTCGCTCGGCGGCAGGAGGACGGAGGCGGAGGCGGACGATCCTGCCCGCTTGCCCCGGCGTGCGTACATCTTGCGAACGCGATCCACGGAACGAACCATCCCTCGAGCCTGCCCTCGAGACGTTGCATCGGTCCGTTGCGTGCGGTTCTTGCGGACGAACCCCGTCGATCCCCGGCGCGGCGCCTCGGTCTCGCCTGCTACGATCTCCCTTTCCATGCGACTTCACCCCACTCCGTCCAGGACCAGGCGCCGAACGGTGCTGCGGACCGTCAGTGTCCTGCCCACCCTCGTGACGATGGGCAACCTCCTGGCGGGCGTGCTCGCGCTGAGCTCCCTCCAGGACGCGGCCGCGGCCGCGGCCGAGCCTCAGGCCCAGGCCGGTCTCTGGAACAAGGCCGCGTGGATGATCTTCCTGGGCATGTTCTGCGACGTCCTCGACGGGCGGGTGGCGCGCCTGACGAAGTCCTCGAGCGCGTTCGGCGCCCAGATCGACAGCCTCGCGGACGTGGTCACGTTCGGGGTGGTTCCCGCGATGCTGGCCAAGTCGCTCCTCGCGACGACCTTCCCGCAGATCGCGCCGCGGTTGCTCCTGGCGCTGGCCCTCGTGTACGTGGTCGGCGCCGCGCTGCGGCTCGCCCGCTACAACGTCGAGTCCGCGCGGATCAGCCCCGAGGGCGCGAACCACGTGACCCTGGTGTTCCGCGGGCTGCCCACCCCGGCGGCGGCCGGCGTCGTCGCCAGCCTCGTGCTGCTCCGGCACGAGTACCAGCTGCTCTCCCTCGACTGGGCCGTCCTCCTCGCGACGCCGTTGCTCGGCCTGCTGATGACGAGCCGGCTGCCGTACCCGCACCTGGTGAACCGGTTCCTCGAGGGCCGCCGGCCCATGACCACCGTGATGCTGCTCGTGGTCAGCGTCTTCCTGGGCGTCACGCATCTCCTCGAGACCGTGACGGCGGCGTTCATGCTCTACGCCCTCTCGGGCATCGTCCTGTTCGCGCTCGCGCGGGGCACGGGCTATCCGTCGTGGGCCCTGAGGGAGGAGACGGACGAGGCAGAGGACGTGGAGGACGCGGAAGACGTGGAGGACGCGGAGGACGCGGAGGACGTGGACGGCGGGGAGGCGGAAGCGGAGACGGCCGGCGCGGACCGGTCGGGCGCCGCCGGGTGACCGGCGCGCCGGCCGGACCTCGGAAGTCCGCCCCCAGGGGGGGGCGCGTCTTCGCGGCCCTGGGATCGAACGTCGACGGTGCGGCGGCCGTCCTGGAGCGGGCGCTCCGTGCCCTCGAGGACGCCGGGGTTCGAGTGGCGGCGGCAGCGCGGCCCGTCTCCTCGCCGTTCGAGGACGGGGAAGGCCGGTTCGTCGACGGGGTCGAGCCCGTCCTCGACACCGTCGTCGAGCTGAGGACGGACGCGCGCCCCCGGAACCTGCTGGCCCTCTTCCAGGAGATCGAGCACTCCGCCGGTCGCGATCGGGAGACGAAGACCGTCCGCGCGCTCGACCTGGACCTGCTGGACGCCGGCGTCGTCGTGGACGAGTCCGACCTGGTCCTCCCGCACCCTCGCGCGCGGGAGAGGGCTTTCGTCCTGGCGCCGTGGGAGGAGATCGCGCCGCACCACGTCGTCTCGGGCACCGGGGAGAGCGTCCTGAAGCACGCCGCGCGGCTACGCGGACGCCGTCCCGAGGCCTTCCGCGCGTGCCGGCCCCAGCCGCGGCCGGCACTGCCCGACCTCGCGGGGGAGGTCGCCCTCCTCGAGGACGGAGCGGCCCTCGCTCGTT
>JAUXCH010000277.1 GCA_030618975.1 Planctomycetia bacterium | reverse complement strand
GACTTCGTGCGGGGCAACGCCGCGTCCCTCCGTTCCCAGGCGGCGGAGGCCGAGGCCACCCGTCCGGGCGGGGAGCCGACGGCGCACGAGTGGTCGGTCGCGTCCGCCGAGGACGCGCTCGCGGCGTGGCGCAGCGCCGCGGCGAGTCGCGACGACTGGCCGGAGGCGAGGCGGAACGTGGAACGTGCGCTCCTGCGCATCAGAAGACTGCGCGAGCAGAAAGCGGGCGGCCGCCGGCGCATCGACCTGCCGCGGGAGCCGCGTCCCTCGCAGCCCAAGGGGCCGCGTCCCGCCCCGCCGCAGTCCGAGGAGCCTCCCGAGCGGCCGGACACGGAGACGGGCGAGCTGGCACCGGAGCAGGTGGCGGGACTGTTCGAGCTCCTCAGCGAGAAGGAGCGCCAGAAGGTCGAGATGCGCCGCGCCGAGCGACGAGCGCGCGGCGGCGACGTGGAGCAGGACTGGTGAGGGTCGCGCCGCTCCTCCTCGGTCTGCTCGTCTTGCTCGCCGCAGGGGTGCGCGCGCGCGCGGACGAGGAGCCCCCGGAAGCGCACGCCTTCGTGGAGATCCAAGCGGAGCGCGAACGGGTCTTCGTCGGGGAGCCGTTCACCCTCACGCTGCGAATCGGAATCGACCGCGCGTTTTTCACCGAGCACGCGGTGGAGTTGTTCCGCCGGCGGATGGACCTGCCCGTGCAGGTCGAGGCGCCCTGGCTCGCCACGCTTCCCGGCGCACAGCGGCTCGACGAGGCCTCGCCGCGCGGGGACGTGCGCTTCGCGCTCGACGGCCGCGAGGCGCTCGGGGTAGGGAGGGACGGCGTCACGCGGTCGGGACGGACCTTCGAGGTGGTGGAACTCACGCGGCGCTACCTGCCGGAGGCGGCGGGATCGCACGCCCTCGAGGCGACGCTCCTCTTCGCTCACGCCACCCGTTTCGAGGAGGACTTCCTCGGTGGGCGCATCGCCGTGGACCGGCGGGACGTCGTCGTGCGCACGCCGCCGTTCGAAATCGAGTTCGTGCCGCTGCCGGCTGGGGGACGACCCGAGGCGTTCGACGGGGCGGTGGGCCGCTACGCGGTGTCGGCTTCCGCCTCGCCCTCGGAATCCGAGACGAGCGACGGTCTGGCGCTGACGCTGGTGATCGAGGGCGAGGGCAACCTGGCCTTCGTCGATCCTCCGCCGCCACACCGGTTGGAGGGCTTTCACGTGTACGGCCTCATCGACGACCACGGCGCGTCCCGCCGCACGGTCGTCTACGAGATCGCACCCCTCGAGGGCACGACCGCCGTCCCCGCCGT
Source organism: Planctomycetia bacterium (assembly GCA_030618975.1). Taxonomy (GTDB): domain Bacteria; phylum Planctomycetota; class PLA2; order PLA2; family JAEUHO01; genus JAUXCH01. Next base: position 5,528 of record JAUXCH010000277.1, on the reverse strand, counting down.
CCCGTTTGCCTTCTTCGATCCGGGGCCCCCCGCGGGCTACCGCGTCGTCCGTACCGAGCCGATTCCCCTCGCGCGTCCGGTGCCGGTCCCCGAGATCGTCGACGAGGTCGCGCCGCCGCGCGGGGTTCCCTGGGCCTGGGTCTTCGGGCTGCTGGGTCTCGCCCTCACCGGCCTCGCCCTCGGGCGCCTCCGGCGCACACGCCCGGCCCGTGGGCGTGGGGAAGCGACGGCGGCAACCTGGTCGTCCCGGCTGGATGCACCGGACGCCGATGCGGCGGGGATCTTCGCCGACGCCCTCGCCGAGCATCTGGGCGTCCCTCCCGCGGCGGTGATCGGCCCCGATCTCGAGGAGCGGCTCGTCCGTGCGGGCGCGGACACGGACCTCGCGGCCCGCACGGCCCGGACGATGGAGGCGCTGGTCGCCGCGCGCTTCGGCGGCGAGGCTCCGGACGCAGAGGCACGAGCCGCGGCCGCCGACCTCCTGGAGTCCCTCGTACGGTGCCAGGCACCATGCGAGGAGTAGCGGGGATCCACACGGCCTCGGGAAGTCGCGGGTGCTTCGCGAAACGCGCGGAAAATCACCTGACCCCGAAGTCCGGCAGAGGAGATGGCGGAGGGCGGAGGTCACGATCCTCATGCACCAGGGCACGCTTCGGTTAGCAACCGAGCCGCAGGCCATCCCGCGTTCACCCTCCGAGTGGCGGTGGGAGGAGGAGTCGAACCCCTGGCACGAAGGCCCACACGGTTTTCGAGACCGGTCCCCGTCCATCACGAGGGTCACCCACCGAGCGAAACTAGTGGGTACTAGATGAGCGCAGACGGAGTCCGAGACCCGGCAGCTGCGGTCGGGTGTCTCGGAGTCGGAAGAGGGTCTGCTCGCGGTCCATGCTGGAACTGTATACGCGTACGAGCTCGATCCTGAAGCAGGAATCCAGAAACGATGCGGAGAGAGCACCGGGCGCCCCCGTCGAGCCCTCTACGCTGGACGCGTGCGCGTCGTCAACGTGATCGCCGTCGGCCTCCTCCTCTTCGCCGTGGGGACCGCCCACACCGCCGGTCGTGCCGAGGAGGAGACCGGGGAGCACGCAATCCCGCGGCTCGAGACGACGGTCGAGCTCGAGGGCCACGAGATGCTCGTCCGGACGCTGGCCTTCCATCCCGAGGGTACGGTCCTCGCGTCGGGCGGACCGGATCGCACGCTGCGCCTCTGGAGCGTGGAGCAGGCGGAGTCCATCGCGACCCTGACGCTGCCAGGGAGCGGCTGAGGCCCCTGAGTGGCCTCGCTCTCCTTCGGTCCGAAGGGAGAACGGCTGGTGACGGGCAGCACGGACGCCGTCGTGCGGATTCACGACGCGTCGACGGCGAAGGTGCTGAGCCTCTGCGAGGGCCACGAGGAGTTCGTCCATGCCGTCGCGTACGCGACGCAGGGAGACGTCGTGGCCTCGGGGTGCGACGACGGCACGATCCGCATCTGGAGCGCGAAGACGGGCGATCTCGTCCGCGAGTGGAAGGGCCGGCAGAAGAGGATCCTGGCAGTCCGGTTCACGAACGACGGCGCACGGCTGCTCTCGGGCGGTCAGGACGGGACGGTGCGGGTGTGGTCGGTCGAGACGGGCGCGTTGGTCCGGCGCCTGGACGCGCACGAGAAGTCGGTCATCGCGCTGGATCTCGACCCGGGTGAGAAGCGACTCGTGACGGGAAGCGGCGACCATTCCCTGCGGGTCTGGTCGTACCCGGAGATGAAGCCCATCCGGACCCTCGAAGGGCACACCGGACGAATCACGGCCGTCCGGTTCCACCCCGACGGCCGGCGGCTGGCCAGCTCGAGCTACGACAAGACAGTCGCCGTCTGGGACGTCGCGACGGGCGCGAAGCTCCAGCAGGCCGGCCCGCTGGAGAAGATCGTCTGGGACGTCGCGTTCCACCCCGGAGGGGAACTCCTCGCGTCCGCGGGCGGGGACGGACGCATCCGGCTCCACCCGGTCGGCAAGCGCTGAGCCGCCGCGCCGACCGTCCGAGCGGCGACCACTGGAGACACCCCATGCCCCTGACGTCGTACACCATCGAGCGCACCTTTCCCGTCTCGCAGGAGCGTCTCTTCCGCGCCCTCACCGACCCCGAGGACCTGAAGGTCTGGGTATGGGGCTCGGAGGGCCGGGACGTGGAGGCGGACGTGGACCTGAAGGTCGGAGGCCAGGTCCGGACGACGACGAGGGTGGACCGCCCCGACGGAAACGAAGAACGTGCAGGTTTCCGCGGTGTGTTCGCCCTGATCGAACCTCCTCGACGCCTCGTCCACACGGTGCACTGGGACGCATCGGTGGGCTACAACGCGCCCGGGATGAACCCGGTGGACGAGGTGATCGCCGCCGAGGTCGAACCGTGCGCCGAAGGGTGCCGGCTCCGCTACACGCATCTCGGGATCCCCGACGATGGCGTGTCCGCGGCCGAGCATGAGCGCAGCGTCCGCATCACCCTCGACGTCCTGGAGCGTCACCTGCGCGACTGACGCCGACGCGCCCGCGAGACTCTCGAGAACCAGGGGAGTTCGCCAAGCCCCGGGAGGTCGCGGCTACTTCGCGAAGAGCGCGGAATACTACCTGATGACCCCGAAGCCCCCTGGGGGCCGAGCCCTACGAGCGAACCGACGCCCGCCGCGGCAGCGGCAACGGGTTCAAGGACAAGACGGTCAAGACTCGTGTCGGAGCGATCCGCCTCCGGATCCCCCAGGTGCGCGACGTCGTGGACGGTTGAGCCCTTCCACCCCCAGAGCCTGGAACGTGGCCAGCGCTCCGAGAGGGCCTCTGAGGCTGGCCGTGGCCAAGATGTACGTCCAGGGCGTCTCGACGCGCCGTGTCACCGAGATCACGCGGGAACTGTGTGGGCTCGACGTGAGCTCGACGGACTGCTCCCGGGCCGCCCAGTTGCTCGACGGGGCGTTGGAGCAGTGGCGCGAGCGAGCCCTCGGCTGCTTCCCCTACGTCGTCCTGGATGCTCGCTACGAGAGCGTACGTCACGGCGGATCCGTTCACAGCTATGCCCTCCAGACCGCCATCGGCATCGACGAGAAGGGCAAGCGCGCCGTGCTGGGCGCGAGCGTGAGCCTCTCCCAGGCCGAGGTGCACTGGTGCAAGTTCCTGGCCTCGCTGCAGGACCGTGGCTCCACGGCGTCAGGATGATCGCCAGCGACGACCACGCTGGACTCGAGGCGGCCGTGAAGGCCCGCCTCACAGGCTCCCGCTGGCATCGATGCCAGGTTCACCTCTAGGGCAACGCAAGGGGTACGTGCCCAGGGTGGGGCTTCGACGCGAAGTCAGCGAGGATCTGCGCAGGAGCTTCAATGCAGCCGATCGCCCGGAGGCCGAGGCGAAGTTGATGACCTTCGTGAAGAAGTGGCAGGAGAAGGCGCCGGCGCTGGCCATCTGGGCCGAGGAGAACGTGCCGGAGGGCTTCGCGGTGGTCGACCTCGGCCTCACCGAGGCACAGCGCAAGAAGCGTCGCTCGACCAACAGCATGGAGAACCTGAACCAACAGATCAAGCGGCGGACCCGGGGGTGGCCCGCCTCATCCCGAACGAAGCGTCCTTGCTGAGGCTCGCGAGCGCGGTGCTCATGGAGATCAGCGAGGAATGGGAAGTCGGACAGAGGTGCCTGCCGAGGGACGACGCCTGATCAGTCGCTCACGGACTTACAGAGCAAGAGTTGCTCTGCCGGTCGCGCCTTCACTCCTCCCCGCTCGTCGCTGACATCAATCTCCCGTGAGTGGTTACCGTAGGCCGCGCCGATCGCGGGAACTCAGGTGTGTGCAACAGAAACCGAGAATCTGCCACTGGGGTTTGGGCGCCAAGAGCGCGGCGCGGGCGGCCTGAACGAGCACGACCCGCAGGGGGCGGATCGGCTCCTCTTGGATCTACGGTGGGTGGAGCAGTGCCTGCGGGGGCGACGCGAGTACACGTAAGTCGTGAAGGCGCCTCAGCTTGTGCATCATGCGGGAACGGCGCTTGCGAAGAGAGAGAGAGCCCGCCTATCTTGGTCGCGGAAACGAGGGGCCCGAGTTCCATCGGAGGTCGATGGGGTAGGGCCGGTGAACGGCTACGTAGGCTCTATACCGATGGCCAGTTAGGGCAGCGGGTCCTGGCGCAGGCCGATGAGCGTGCGCAGATTCTCAAGCTGAGGGGGTAGCAGTATGACCGAGGCGACGAAGGTCTTGCTGGTGCTCGTCTGCGTGACTTCACTTGCGGGCCTAGCGCTCGCGGAGCCGGCGCCGGGGGGCGCTGCCGGTCTCGCCGGCCAAGGTAATGAGGCCAATACAGCCGGTTCCGATGGTGGGACCGGGACCCCCGGGCAGCCCCAACCTGGTGCCAATGGAGGGGCGCCGGGAGCCCTCGGAGGGGGCGGGCAGGGCTCCTGGAAGGTGGGTGAGGACGACGAGTACGTGCTTTCGGTTGCGGACGATGGCCAGGACGGGCAGCCGGGACAGCCTGGTCAGGCTGGTGCGCCGCCGGATGGTGTTGGAGCAGGAGGAGGCGGCGGAGGCGGCGGTGGAGGAGGCGGCTTTGCCTATGCCCAGACGGGAGATGACACTGAGGCGCCGGGTAGTGCCATCGCTCGAGCGCTCGGAGGCCTCGGTGGTGATGCTGGCTACGGTGGCGTCGGCGGCTCCGGCTCGCCTGGCGGTGACGGTGGCTGTGGAGGTCACGGGGGTCACGCTGGCAGCACAGTGGCCGTCGCTGGAACGGACGCGTTCGCTGGGGCTACGTCCTTCGATGGGGGCGAGGGTGGTGAGGGCGGCGCTGGTGGTGTAGCCGGCGGTGCTGGCGGCCATGGTGGGGACGGTGGCGACGGCGGCAGTGCAGCTGCCCTACCTGGGGTTGGAGGCACGCGAGAGAGGAGCCGCGGATACGGCGGTGCCCTCGGAAGCGGGGGTGCGGGTACCCCCCCCGGTGACGACGGCAGCCCCGGTGACGACGGACAGTGAAGGCAAGATTCCGGCTCGTTGTTGGTGGGGTCCTGATATTGGGTGGGCTAGGCCTTGCCCTCTCCCTTGGAGGGCGGGCATCTGCACCGTCGCAAGGACCTGAGGGTGGTTCCAGGGAAGTTGGCACTGCGCCGAGCCTGCGGGGCCACCCGCCATCGATGTTGACGCCGCCCACGCCGGGCGGTGCCGTAGACCAGGCGAGCGGCTCCCCCATGTCCATTCGCGTAGTGGACCGGGCGACGCGCAGAGGGGTACCTGGGATGACCCTCACCTCAGCCGTCGGCGAGCTGAGGACGAATGAAGATGGCAGTGTTGCTGTCCCCGCGAGTGCCGTCGAGACTCTCCGTCCGTCCGGCGACTCCTGGCGAGTTGCTCCGGCGGGCGTGGATCCCGACGGCGCCCTCTGGGTGGTGGGGCGCCTGCGCGTGCGCGCCTGCTGCACCCTGGAGGGGAGCCCGTTGGTCGCGACGAACAGGTCAGTTGCCGTCGTGGACATTTCTCGGCCTGTCGGCGTCAGTCTCGAAGAGAGACTTGAGGACTACCAGTCCTTC
>JAUXCH010000340.1 GCA_030618975.1 Planctomycetia bacterium | reverse complement strand
GGCAGGGTGCCCTTGGCCCTCAGCGTCACCCGACCGAGCGCCGCCAGGTCCCCGGACGGCACCGCGGGCTCGGGCTCCCCCCGCCCCAGCCGGTCGAGGAGGAGGCGGACGGTCCGGCGGACCTCCGGATCCTCGTCGTCGCGGCGCGCCTCGAGGAGCTCGGGGACGCGCGGGCCCAGCTCCGCCAGCCCCTTCCGCGCGGCCTCGCGCACGGCGAACTCCGGCGAGCGCAGGTCATCCAGCCACGCGAGCACCTGGGCGCGGATCCGTGAGTCCGGCGGGGCCTCCTCCTCCGCGCGCAGCGGCTGCGCCGCGAGCAGGAGCAGGACCAGGAGCGGAACCAGGGCCTGGATACCCGTCAAGCGTGAGCCGCCTCCTGCACCTTCTTCGCCGACGCGACCACGTCCTTCGCGATGTGCGCAGGCATGGGCTCGTAGTGCCCGAACTGGAAGGTGTAGTCCCCCTCGCCCGCGGTCAGGGACCTGAGCTCGGTCGAGTAGTTCAGCATCTCGGAGAGGGGCACCTCGGCCCGGATGGTGGCGGTGTCCTGCTCCTGCGTCATGCCCTGGATGCGGCCGCGACGGCTGTTCAGGTCGCCGGAGATGTCGCCCATGAACCGGGAGGGGACCTCGATCTCCACTTCCATGATCGGCTCGAGGATGATGGGGCTCGCGTTCGCCACGGCGAGCTTGAACGCCTGGCTCGAGGCGAGCTTGAACGAGAACTCGTCGCTGTCCACGTCGTGGAACTTGCCGAAGTGGACGGTCGCCTCGACCTCGGTGAACGGGTACCCGGCGAGGACGCCCTTCGCGCACGTCTCGCGGATGCCCTTCTCGACGGCGGGGATGAACTGGCGGGGGATGGAGCCACCCACGACCTTGTCGACGAATTCGACCTTCCCCCCGCGACCGAGGGGAGCCACACGGAGATGCACCTCCGCAAACTGCCCACGGCCGCCGCTCTGCTTCTTGTGACGGAACATCGCCTCGCCCTTGCCGGAGATCGTCTCCATGTAGGGGATGCGGGGCTGACGGGTGAGCGCCTCGACCTTCTTGCGCGCCAGGCGCTTCAGCATGACGTCGACGTGGAGGCTGCTCATGCCGCGGACCACCATCTCGCCGGTGGTCGCCTCGCGCTCGGCGACGAAGGTGGAATCCCCCTCGTCGAGCTTGTGCAGCTCGGGGCCGAGCTTGACCTCGTCGCCGCGGTTCTTCGGAAGGACGGCCAACGTCACCTTGGGCACGGGCGTGTGGATCGGCACGAAGGTCCAGGTCGCCGCCGCGTCGCGGATCGTGTCGCCGATCCGCACGTCGTCGATCTTGGCGACCGCGACGAGATCGCCGGCGACGGCTTGGGGAACGACGTGCATCTCCTTGCCCTGGATCTCGAGGAGATCACCGATACGTTCCGTGTTGCCCGTGCGCGCGACCGTGAACTGGGTCTTGCCCGCGAGCGTACCGCTCCAGACGCGGAGGTAGGCGAGCTTGCCGACGTGGGGGTCGATCTGGATCTTCCAGACCTGCGCGGAGAACGCGCCGGCGGGGTCCACCACCACGGCCTCGCCCTCGGCGTCCACGGCCTTGCGGACGACGATCTCGGCGGGTGTCGGGCAGTCGTGGACGAGGAAGGTCAGCAACTTGCGAAGGCCCACCTCCTTCTCGGCGGAGACGTGCAGCACCGGGACGATGTTCCCGGAGCGGAGAGCGCGCGGGAAGCTCTGCTCGATCTCCTCCTGGCTCACCTCGCCGGACTCGAAGTACTTCTCGAGCAGCGCGTCGTCCACCTCCACGACGCGGTCGATGGTCTGCTGGCGGTACTTCTCGGCGGCGTCCTTCAGGGCGTCCGGGACGTTCTCGGCGAACAGGTCCACGACGTCGGTGAGGCTCGAGCCGAACGCGTCGGGCAGGTTGAGGGGGACCGCCTTCTCGCCGAAGGTCTGCTGGATCTCGTCGAGCAGGCCGAGCCCGTCGATGTTGTCCGTCTCGCAGCGGGTCACGACGATGCAGCAGGAGAGGCCCGCCGCCTGGATGGCCTTGTAGAGGCGGCGGGTCGCCACGCCGATGCCGTCGTGGGCGTTCACGCAGATCACCGCCGTCTCGACGGCCGCGAGGGCGCACATCGGCTCCCCGACGAAGTCCAGCGCGCCGGGCGTGTCGATCAGGTGGATCCGCGTGCCTTCCCACGTGAGGTGCAGCGGCGCCGCCAGGATGCTGTGCTGGCGGTCCTTCTCGTCGTCGTCCCAGTCGCTGACGGTGTTCTTCTCCGGGACGGTGCCCAGGCGACTGATCGCCTTCGCGACGAGCAGCAGCGTCTCGGCAAGCGTCGTCTTGCCGGCGCCGCCGGCACCAACCAGGGCCACGTTGCGGATGTCCTCGGGCCGGTGGGCCATGCGAATCCTCCCGGTACGTCGGATTTCGAGCGTCCCGGAATAACCGCAGAACGTCAGGGAAGCAACCCGACGCGGAGGGGTTGGGGTCCGCCCGAAACCGTGTTTCCTTCGGCGGTTCCGGCGAATGCTGGGGTGCCCCCGCAGGGGGCCCTACACTCCCCCCGAACGGGCCCAGGCTCGGCGCAGGAGACAGCGTGGGGCACCTTCGATTCCCAGGTACGGATACCCTCAGGGATCTGGTGCCCGTCTGGAGGATCGCGAAGCGGCACTGGCGGGGGATCCTGGCGGCGATCCTCATCATGGTCGTCCAGGCCATGGCCAACACGGGCCGGATCGTCCTCATCTACCCCATCCTCACCCGGGTCTTCATGCCGCCTCCCGTGGAGCTGGTCTCCGACGAGGACCGCGGCGAGGATCCCGGCGAGGACGGAGCCGAGACGCCCAGCGAGGCCGAGTTGGTCATCAAGGCGGTGAAGTCCCGCGGGCTCGGGGGGGTGCTCGAGTCCATCACCGACTCCATCAACGCCGTGACGGTCAACCTGGTCCCGGAGTCCTGGGCCGACTCGGCCGCCCCGCCCGATGACCCGTCTCCGCAGGCCAAGGAGCTCAGGACACGCAGACTGGATCAGTTCGCGACACTCATCTCGAGCTTCTTGATGTTCGTGCTCGCGACCATCGTGATGTGCGCGGCCGCCTACGGGGAGTCGTATGTCGCCGCGCGGGTGCAGCTGCACATCCTGATGGACGTGCGGCAGGCCGTCTGCGCGCGGCTCGTTCAACAACCTGTCGGGTTCTACGACACGAACCGCCGCGGCGAACTCGTCCAACGCGTCCTCGGGGACGTCGAAGGCTATGCCTGGGCGCTCCGAACGGTGATGGGCGGCGTGATCCGGGGCCTGCTCCACATCGTCGTCACGCTGACCCTGCTGCTGGCCGTCTCCTGGCAGCTCACGCTGCTGGTGCTCCTCGGCGTGCCCCTGCTCCTCCCCATGCGCACGCTGATGAGGAGGGTCCTGAAGCGCGCGCACAAGCGACAGCAAGAGACGGCGAACCGCGTCGAGGTGCTGCTGCAGATCTTCTCCGGCATCCGCACGGTGAAGGCCTACGGCACGGAGGAGCACCGTGTCCAGGAGTTCCGCACGGCGGATGAGGTGGTGACACGGCGCGCCCTCAAGGTGCAGCGGGCCAAGTCGACGGCGGACGCGCTGATTGCGTTCGTCAACAACTTCCTCGCGATGGCGCTGGGCATCGGCGGCGGGATCGGGCTTCTGCTCTACCCCGACGTGGTGAACCCGGCTCAGCTCGTGATGTTCATGGGCCTGGTCACGAACCTCTACCAACCGATGAAGCGAATCGTGAGACAGCTGACACTGCTGCAGGACGCCATGGCAAGCGTGCAGCGCACGACCGAGTACCTCGAAATGACTCCGGGAGTGCCCGACGTGCCCGAGGCCGTCCCGTTTCCCGGCATCTCGCGCGGAGTGACCTACAAGGACGTCTCGTTCTCCTACGTACCGGGCACACCCGTCCTGACGGACGTCTCCTTCGAGGTGCCCAAGGGGGCGACGGTCGCGCTCGTCGGTCCGTCCGGCGGAGGCAAGTCCACCGTCTGCGACCTGCTGCTCAGGTTCTACGACCCCGAGAGCGGCGCCGTGACGATCGACGGCAGCGACGTGCGCGCCTTCCAGCGCCGGACCCTGCTGGCACGCACGGCTGTCGTCACGCAGACACCCTTCCTGTTCCACACGACGATCCTCGAGAACATCCGGCAGGGCCGCCTCGACGCGACGAAGGAGGAGGTCGTGGCGGCTGCCAGGGCCGCGCAGATCCACGACTTCATCGAGAGCCTCCCCAGTGGCTACGCGACGCAGGTGGGCGAGATGGGCACCCGCCTCTCCGGCGGCCAGCGCCAGCGCATCACCATCGCGCGTGCACTCGTCCGTGACCCGGAGATCCTCGTGCTGGACGAGGCGACCTCAAGCCTCGACACCGAGAGCGAGCGCGAAGTGCAGGCCGCACTCGAGCGGCTGCGCGAAGGACGCACCACCCTCGTCGTGGCCCACCGGCTTTCCACCGTACGCCACGCCGATCGGATCGTCGTCCTACGAGAGGGTCGCGTCGAGGACGTGGGCACGCACGACGAGCTGCTCGCCCGCGACGGCCTCTACGCGAAGCTCGTGCGAATGCAGGATCTCTCGGGGGGCCCCTCCCAGGCGTCGTGAGCCGCGCCTAGGCGATCGTCACGTCCTCGCAGAGATAGACGTCCTGGATGGCGTTCAGGAGCGCGACGCCCTCGGCCATCGGCTTCTGGAACGCCTTCCGGCCGCTGATCAGGCCGGTGCCGCCGGCGCGCTTGTTCACCACCGCCGTGCGCACCGCCTGCTGCAGGTCGTTCGTGCCGGAGGCGCCGCCGGAGTTGATGAGGCCGGCCCGGCCCATGTAGCAGTTCGCCACCTGGTAGCGGCAGAGGTCGATCGGGTGGTCCGACGTGAGCTCTTCGTAGACCTTGTCGTGGGTCCTGCCGAACGCCACCGCCCTGTAGCCGCCGTTGTTCTCGGGGAGCTTCTGCTTGATGATGTCCGCCTCGAGCGTGACGCCCAGGTGGTTCGCCTGCCCCGTGAGGTCGGCCGACGCGTGGTAGTCGACGCCGTCGACCTTGAAGGCGGGGTTGCGCAGGTAGCACCAGAGGATGCAGACCATGCCCAGCTCGTGGGCGGCCTGGAAGGCCTCGCTCACCTCCTGCAACTGGCGGTGCGACTCCTCGGCGCCCCAGTAGATCGTCGCGCCCACGCCGACGGCTCCCATGTCGAACGCCTGCTCGACGCGCGCGTAGGGCACCTGGTCGTACTGGTTCGGGTACGTGAGCATCTCGTTGTGGTTGAACTTCAGGATGAAGGGGATCCTGTGCGCGTACGTGCGCGAGACCGCGCCCAGCACGCCGAGCGTCGACGCGACGGCGTTGCAGCCACCCTCGATCGCGAGGTTCACGATGTTCGCGGGGTCGAAGTAGTCCGGGTTCGGGGCGAAGGAGGCTCCGCCGGAGTGCTCGATGCCCTGGTCGACGGGCAGGATCGAGACGTAGCCCGTCCCCCCCAGCCGACCGTGGTCGTAGAGGGTCTGGAGATTGCGGAGGACGGGGCCCGGGCGGTCGGTCCCGGCCACCACCCGGTTCACGAAGTCCGGACCGGGAAGGTGCAGCCGGTCCTTCGAGATGGTCCTGCACTCGTGCTCGAGAAGGTGGCTCTCGTCGCCCAACAGCTCGCGAATCCGCTCGATCATCGATGCCTCCTGTACCCCGGCGCCCGGCCGCGGGAAGGGGTACTCTAGCCCGTCCACGGGCCTTTTGCTCAGCCTTTGCGCCGTTCGCGGACCGGCCGCGGCATACTCCCTCGTGCCCCCTGGAGATGCCCGGACCATGTCGCGATCCACCCTCCCGCTCCCGCTCCTGCTGCCGCTCCTGCTCCCGCTCCTGCTCGCTCGGCCCGCCTTCGCCGAGGAGGAGGCGTCCCCGGGTCGTTTAAACCTGACGACACGCCGGGTCGTGGTGTTCAAGGACGGCTACGGACTCTTCGTCAAGCACG
>JAUXCH010000172.1 GCA_030618975.1 Planctomycetia bacterium | reverse complement strand
TCCCGCTCCAGGAGAACTCGCGCCTCCGCGGCCGTTCCGAGGGCGACCGCCTGCATGAGCCGCGTCCACCCGAGCCGGGTCGGGTCGGCGCCGGCGTCGAGCAGGCACCGCACGACGTCGAATCTCCCCTGGTACGACGCGACGCTCAGGGGGGACTCTCCGTACTCGGTCTCACGGTCGAGGTCGGCGCCGTTCTGGACCAGGAACTCGACCATCGGGACGAGGCCCTGGTGGTCGTGCAACTTGTAGACCGCGTGAACCAGGACGGTGTAGCCCTTGGGCGAAACCCGGCGGATGTCCGCTCCCGCATCCAGGAGCGCATGCACCCGGTCGACGTCACCGGTCGCAGCGGCAAGATCCAGGAGAAACCGCTCGGGGGCTCCCACCGTCGCGTGGACGTCGGCGCCTGCCTCGATCAGCAGGCGGATGACACCCAGGGCTTCGCCGGGGCTGCTGACGGCGTGAGCCAGCGCGGTGTCGTTCCGTTCGTCCCGGTCATCCACGAACACGCCCTGCGTCAGCTCCCGGCGGACCCCGTCCAGATCCCCGTTCGACGCGCAGGCGTGAAGGTCGTCCATCGCATCTCCGATCCGCTCGCACGGTGGCCACGCGGTGAGAATACGCCATGGGGGTCTCCTCGCCGACCTGCTCCTCGCCTACCGCGAGGGCCCTCGCACGTCCCCTTGGATCTCGGGATGCCTCGAGAACTTCGCCTCCGGCCATTGCGGTCCGGACGGGCCGTGCATAGGTTGAGAGCGGGGTGCACGGGAGGGACACGCAATGGCCGAGACGACGGAACGGGATCTTCCGCTGAGCGGCTTCCGGGTCCTCGACCTCTCGCGGATCCTCGCCGGGCCCTGGTGCACCATGATCCTCGGCGATCACGGCGCCGACGTCATCAAGGTGGAGCGGCCGGGCAGCGGTGACGACACCAGGACGTGGGGCCCGCCCTTCGCCGGCGGGGAGAGCGCCTACTTCCTGTGCTGCAACCGGAACAAGCGCTCGATCACCATCGACCTCAAGTCGCCCCGGGGTCAGGAGCTGGTCAAGCGGCTCGCCAGGACGTCGGACGTGGTGATCGAGAACTTCACACCCGGGCTCATGGCGGGCTTCGGCCTGGACTACGAGAGCCTGAAGGCGATCAACCCGCGGTTGGTCTACTGCTCGATCACCGCCTACGGGCAGGACGGCCCGTACAAGGACCGTCCCGGCTACGACATGGTGCTCTCCGCCGTGGGCGGCCTCATGTGGATCACCGGCGAGGAGGGGCGCGACCCGGTGAAGGTCGGCGTGGCCATCACGGACGTGGTGACGGGCATCTCCGCCTCCGGGGCCATCCTGGCCGCGCTCCTGTGGCGCGAGCGCTCGGGCCGGGGGCAGTACATCGACGCCAGCCTCCTCGACGTGCAGGCCTCCAGCCTGGCGAACATCGCCAGCAACTACCTGGTGGCCGGCAAGGAGGCCCAGCGGTGGGGCACGGCGCACGAGTCGATCGTGCCCTACCAGGTGTTTTCCACGCGGGACCGTCCGATCGCCATCGCCGCGGCGAACCAGAAGCTGTGGTTGCGCCTCTGCGAGGTGCTCGAGCGCCCGGAGTGGACGGACGACGAGCGGTTCGAGACCAACCCGAAACGCGTGGAGCACCGCGAGGTCCTCGTCCCCCTCGTGGCCGCGCGCATGCGCGAGAGGACATGTAGCGAGTGGATGGAGCTCCTGCTCGAGGCGGCGATCCCGTGCGGCCCCGTGAACGACATGGAGCGTCTCTTCTCGGATCCCCAGCTCCTCCACCGCGGGATGGTGGCCGAGGTGGAGCACCCGACGATCCCCGACCTCCGTCTCGCGGGCATCCCGCTCCAGCTCTCGGAGACGCCGGGCGAGATCCGCCGACCACCGCCGACGCTGGGCCAGCACACGGACGAGATCCTGAAGGAGGTCCTCGGCTGCGGCGAAGACGAGGTCGAGGCGTTGCACGCCGACGGCGCGGTCTGACGCCGAGGGGTCGCGGCGCGGTTCGTCGACCGGTTCGGAGAATGAGAAGCATTCTCCGGGCGCTCCTCCGCGCGGTGCCTACGTCCCGGGCCGCACCTCATCAGGGCCCGCGAGGGTCGACACTCGGACACCGCGTTGGTTCAATCCGTTCGACGGAAGACGTCTGCTCGGAGGGAGCCAAGACCTATGTCGACGACGACGACGACGAATGAGCCCCGGGTCAAGGAGGACGTCTGGATTCCCACCTCGTGCGGCGGGTGCTACGCCCAGTGCGGGGTTCTGGTGCACCGCGTCGACGGGACGGTGGTCGGCATCGAGGGGAACCCGGATACGCCGGCCGGAAGCGGCCGGATCTGCGCGAAGGGCACCGCGCAGGTGATGACCCTCTACGACCGGCACCGCATCAACTACCCGGTGAAGCGCACGAATCCGGAGAAGGGAGTCGGTGTCGACCCCAAGTGGGAGCGGATCTCCTGGGAGGAGGCGATGGACACCATCGTCGAGAAGCTCCAGGGCATGGACGATCGGCGCGGCGCCTACTTCCAGGCCACCACCGTGCAGACCAGCGAGATCCGGTTCGCCGTCCCCGCCTTCATGAAGGCGTTCGGCTTCAAGAACTACTGGGTGTCGGGCGGCGGCCTGTGGTGCGGCAACGGCGCGCACTTCATGAACGGCATCATGCACGCCGCCTGGTCGATCATCCCCGACTGGCACCACAACAACTACACCCTCTACTTCGGGTGCTCGAAGGGGCACGGCGCCGGACACGCCGCCCTGCAGACGGCCCAGTGGGTCGCCGACGCGCGCGCTCGCGGCATGAAGGCCGTGGTCTTCGACCCGTTCCTCTCGACGCAGGCCTCGAAGGGCCACGAGTGGGTTCCGATCCGCGTGGGAACCGACGGCGCGGCGGCGCTCGGGATGATCAACGTCATCCTGAACGAGGTCGGCGAGTGGGACGACAAGTACCTCAAGCTGAGGACGAACGCGCCCTACCTGATCGGACCCGACGAGCACTACGTCCGGGACCCCGAGACGAACAAGCCGCTCGTCTGGGACGCCGAGGAGGAGCGGGCCAAGACTTTCGACGACGACTCCGTCAAGGACTTCGCGCTGCTCGGCACCTACGAGGTGAACGGCGTCACGTGCCATCCCTCCTTCCAACTGCTGAAGGACCACGTCAAGAAGAACTACCCCCTCGACAAGGTCGAGAAGATCACGAGCGTGCCGGCCGAGACGCTGCGCCAGATCGCCCGCGACTTCGTCAAGCACGCGCAGATCGGCAGCACGATCGTGATCGACGGCAAGGAGCTGCCGCTGAGGCCCTCCGCGGCCATCTTCTTCCGCGGCAGCCAGGGTCACGTGAACTCGGGCTGGAACTGCCTCGAGATCGACATGCTGAATCACATCGTCGGCGCGGCGGACGTGCCCGGCGGGGCCATGGGGCACGGCCCGCCCGTCTGCCACGGCCACCCCACCACGGGCAAGCCCGAGACCACCCCGTACGCGTGCCCGGACGGCCTCATGGAGGTCAAGGGCTGGGTCTACGACCACAAGCCCTATCCGCTCCGCGAGCCGAAGGCCCCCGTGCGGCTCGACCTGCAGGACATGTTCCCCTGCTCCGTCTACAACGCCTTCACGATCTGCACGGACCGGTGGGAGGAGTACCTCGAGGACTTCAAGATCCCCTACAAGCCGGAGGTGATGATCAACTTCGGCTCGAACTCCGTGATGACCATGGCGAACGCCGAGGACGTCACGGAGAACTTCCTGAAGAAGTTCAAGTTCGTGTTCTCGTTCAACATCTACCAGAACGAGTTCACCGAGGCGGTGGCGGACATCGTCCTGCCGGACGCCTGCTTCCTCGAGCGCTACACCCCGTGCGTGACGTTCCCGTCGACGTTCTCCCACCCGACGGGCATGGATCACTGGGTCTGGCAGATCCGCCAGCCGGTGGTCGAGGCGCTCTTCGAGCGCCGGGACTTCAACGAGGTCATGATCGACCTCGCGAAGCGGCTGGGCATCCAGGACACGTACTACGACGCCATCAACAACCTCATCCCCATCCGCTACGGCGGCGAGATGAGCGAGCGGTACAAGCTCAAGCCGGGCGGCGAGTACACGTGGACCGACATCGTGGACGCCGTCCTGCGGGACCGGCTCGGCGACGAGATGGGCCTCGACGAGCTGAAGAAGACGGGCCTCGAGAAGTGGCCCACGAAGGTCGAGGAGATGTACTGGCGCTGGTTCCAGCCCGCGCGGGTGCCCATCTACTTCGAGTACTTCAAGGAGTTCGGCGAGAAGTCGAGGAAGATCGCCAAGCAGTTCGGCCACGAGCACATCATGGACTGGTCGTTCTACAAGCCGCTCGCCGAGTGGTTCCCGTGCCCCTCGCACGAGATGGAGGGAACGGACTTCGACCTGTGGGCCTTCTCCTGGCGGCCCTCGTTCCACACGCAGTCCTCCACGCAGAACAATCCGTGGCTGGACGAGCTGTCCATGCAAGACCCGTACGTCTACCTGATGCAGCTCAACGCCGAGACCGGCCGCAAGAAGGGCCTGAAGGACAAGGACGTCGTCATCGTCGAGAACTCGATCGGACGCAAGATCGAGGGCCCGATCCGGCTCGTCGAGGGCATGCACCCCGAACACATCGGCATCGCCGGCTGCCACGGCCACTGGGCCCGCGGCACGCCGCTGTCGAAGGGCAAGGGGCAGTTCTACGACGATCTCATCATCGTCGACGAGGCGCACACGGACTCCCTCACGCAGGGCACGGACGCGTGCGTGAAGGTCAAGATCTACAAGAAGAACGGGAGGTAGCGCGATGGCACGATACGGCTTCGTCGTCGACCTGAAGCGGTGCTACGGGTGCTACTCCTGCCAGGTGGCCTGCAAGGCCGCGAACAACACACCCATGGGCATCGACTGGGCCTGGTGCCGGCCGTCCGAGACCGGCAAGTACCCCAGCGCAACGCGGCAGATGATCCCACTCCTCTGCCAGCAGTGCGCGAATCCGCCCTGCATGGAGGTCTGCCCGACCGGGGCCACGACGCAGGACGAGAACGGCATCGTCCACGTCGATCCCGACAAGTGCATGGGATGCAAGTACTGCATCATGGCGTGCCCGTACGGGGCGCGGCAGACCGTGTCCGGCTGGAAGACGTACTTCCCCGACGCCGAGGGCGACCTCGACCCCTTCGAGGCCTACGCCAAGAAGGAGTGGGAGAAGACCTGGGGGTACGGGGTCGCGACCAAGTGCGACTTCTGCCACGACCGCCGCGCCGAGGGGAAGCTGCCCGCCTGCGTGGAGGCCTGCCCGGCGAAGGCGCGCTACTTCGGCGACCTCGACGATCCGACGAGCGAAGTCTCGGTCCTGATCCGACGTGAGCGCGGGTTCCAGCTGAACCCGGAGCTCGGTACCGATCCGTCCTGCTACTACTTGCCGCCGAGGTAGACGACATGATGTTCAAGGCACAGACCAAGTGGCGCTGGGGCGTGGCCGCGTACCTCGCCCTCGTGGCGCTCGGCGCCGGCGCGTACCTCGTCGGCGTCCTGGCGGACATGCGGGGCCCGGAGTGGGCCTCCCTCGCGAAGCTCGGCGTGGTCTTCGGCTTCCCGTGCTGCGCGCTCGGCGGTCTCGTGAAGCTGACCCAGCTGGGCAAGCCGAGCGTGGCCTGGCGCGCCTGGATGAGACCGGGCACGTCCTGGATCGCCCGGGGCTCGCTCATCCTCGTGGCGTTCATGCTGGTGAGCTTCATCCACTTCGTGCTGTGGGTGTGGCCCTCGCACGTGCTCACCGACGCCATCGAGGCGCGTTTCGTGCTCGGCTTCATCGGCGGACTCTGCGCACTCGCGCTGATCCTCTACAGCGGAATCCTCCTGACCGCCGCCCGTCCGATCGCGTTCTGGAGCACGGCCGTGCTGCCGGTGCTCTTCTTCCTGTCGGCCCTGGCCTCCGGCACCCTCGGGATCGTCCTCCTCGGCATCCTGACGGGTGAGGAGTTCTCGTGGCCGCTCACCCGGCTGATGCAGGGAGGCATCGCGCTGCTCGTGTTCCAGGGCATCACGCTCGCGATCTACCTGCAGAGCTCCCACCGCGTCCCGGAGGCCAGGGCTTCCGTCTCGCTCGTGCTCGCGGGCGAGCTCGCCGGCCTGTTCTGGTTCGGCGTGGTGGGGGTCGGCCTCGTCCTGCCCATCGTCCTCGGGCTGGTCGGAACGCCGGTGTCGACCGCCGTGGCCGCCGCGTGCGGAATCCTCGGCTCGTTCTTCCTGCGGCAGGTGGTGCTCGCCGGCGGAATCCACGCGCCGCTGAGGGCCGGGAGCTTCGAGGTCGCGCTTCCGATCGTCTGACCCTACCCCCCCAGGCGGTGCCAGGCACCGACACCGTGCGACGTCCGACACCGTACGACGGGAACCAGGTACTGCCTGCCCCGCGCCCCCTCTCGCTCGTGTCCGCGCGCGCGCGAGGGGGCCGCGGGCTTCGGCGGCGACGGGGCTGCGAACCGGCGAAGGGCGCGTCCGTTGATGCCCGACGGGGTGAGCCGTGCGCCGGAAGTTCGAGATCAGCCTGCTCTTCGCGTTCGTGTTCGTGTTCGTGTTCGTGTTCGTCGCGACCATGAGCTCGAGCTGCGGGCCCGCCGCCGACCCGGACGGGGCATCGTCCGCCGGGGTGTCCCCAGAGGCGCAGTCGGGCTCGAAGAACCACCCGTCCGGCGAGGGCGCGGCCGAGAGCGCGGCCCCGGATTCCGGTGGCGCCCGAAACGACCGAACCGGCCCGGGCGCGAAGCGCCTGGGGGAGTTCCCCTGGCCGCAGGACGGCCTCACGCCACGGGTGAGTCCCTCGGAGGCGGGACTCAGGTGGCTCGCTGCTCGGCAGGCGAAGGACGGGGGCTGGGAGGAGGGCCTCCCCGAGGGAGCGGGAGAATCCGACGATCCCGGCCTCACGGGTCTCGTGCTGAAGACCTTCCTCGGCCTGGGGTACACGAACCGCGGCAGGCACGCCTTCGCCAAGGTGGTGTCGAAGGGGCTCCGCTTCCTGAAGGACCACAGGGGCGAGAATGGGAGGTTCACCCCCGCGGGTCGCCCGGGGAGTCTCCTCGATCACGTCGCGGCGGCCTCCGCCCTGATCGAGGCCTACGGGATGACGGGCAGCCCGATCTTCAAGCAGCACGCGCGGGCGGGCCTGGAGGCGCTCGCCGTGGCTTGCGAAACGAACGACGTCTCCCTTCTGGATCCGGAGGTTGCCCGCCAGGCGCTTCTGGCGGTCCTGTCCGCGCGCATGATCGACGAAGACGCGGTACAGCGCGGGAGAAGGGCTCCTTTCGGAGTCGATCTCCGGCAGTTCTCCTCCCTGGAGGTGTGGAGAACGGCCTCCCTCGACGCGACCGGTCGCGACGTGGCGCTCGCGATCCTCACCCGGTTGGTCTTCGACGGGAACGACACGAAGGAGGCGAGACGCGATCTGCAGAGGCTTGCCGAGCCGGTCGTGCGCCAGCCGCTCTCGTGGACCGTCGGTGACCCGGGCGACGAACCCGCGGACTGGTCGGTCCTGAACTTCTCGCTGGAGGCGGTGCCGGGGAAGGCGGCTCACGAGTGGCAGAGGGCCGCGCGTCGACTCGTGAAGGACAGGCAGGCAGGCCCGGACACCGCCGAGACCGTGCGCGGATCGTGGGATCCCGAGACCCTCTCCCCCTACTCGGGCGGACGCATCCGCCTCACGGCGCACTGCCTCGGCGTGCTTTGGCACCGCTGCTACGGCACGATCGTCGTGGTAAGTCGCCGGTAGGCGAGAGTCCGCGCGGGCGACCGCTGCCGTCCCCGCCGAGCGCGGCTCGCCTCGGGCCCCGGAGCCCTCGTCCTGCGCTCGGCCCCGTCGACAGGGTCGAGCTCCGCGCCGACGAGGACGTGGGGCCTCGGTGCGCATCCCCATACGATCGCCCCCCGGAACACGGAGGCGCCATGGGTCGACTCGGTCGGAACGAACCCTGCCCGTGCGGCAGCGGCAAGAAGTACAAGCGGTGCTGCCTCGCACGCGACGAGCGGAAGGGGACCAGGCCGGCGTCGGCGCCGACCCCGAAGGTCCGCGCCGCGCCGAAGGCCCGCGCCGCGCCGAAGGTGCACGCCGCGCCGAAGTCCACTTCGAGTGCACCCCTGAACCCGCCCCGTGCGCCGGAGGGCACCTTCAGCGGCACGCTCGTCCCGGACATGCGCCCGTACGTGATCGCGCGGATGGTCGAGGATTCCCCCGAGTGGGAGGACATACGGAAACGCGACCCCAAGCAGTGGGCGATGCGTACGGTCGCAGGCGTCGCACGTCTCTCGACCGAAGAGATCCAGGGCCGACTGGCCGCGTTGGGGATCGACGCCTCGCGGGAGGGCTTCCTCGCGTCGGCTGCCGGCGAGGCGTCCGCCTGGAACGTCTCGGTCAAGTGGCTCGAGGGGCAACC
>JAUXCH010000792.1 GCA_030618975.1 Planctomycetia bacterium | reverse complement strand
TTCTTCTCGGACATCGCAGGCTTCACGTCGATCTCCGAGTCGCTCACACCGCCTCGTCTCGTCGAGCAACTCGGCGAGTACCTGGAGTCGATGACGCAGGAGATCCGCAAGGAACAGGGCACTGTCGACAAGTACATCGGCGACGCCGTCATGGCCTTCTGGGGCGCCCCGCGCCCACATCCCGACCACGCCCTCGCAGCCTGTCGTGCGGCCCTCGGCTGCCAGGCACGCCTCCAGGAACTGAGGGAGGGTTGGGAGGCGGAGGACCGCCCGCGCATGCGAGCGCGCATCGGACTCAACACAGGCGAGATGCTCGTCGGCAACTTCGGCAGCCCGACCCGGCTCGACTACACGGTGATCGGCGAGCAGGCGCAGGTCGCCGAACGACTCGAGGCGCTCAACAAGAGCTACGGCACCGAGATCTTCATCAGCGCCTCGACGCATCGCGCGGTCGAAGGTCGCGTAGTCGCCCGGCTCGTCGACCGGGTAGCGATCGACGGTGACCGCGTGGAGGGCGTCTACGAGCTGGTCGGTCTTCCGGGCGAGACGACGCCGGAGATCTTGCGTCTCTGCGAGGCCTACGGTGCGGCCTTCGAGGCGTACCTCGACCGCCGGTTTGCGGAGGCGCAAGCGGCGTTCGAGGCGTTGCTGCGGGCGTTCCCGTCCGACGGCCCCGCCCAGCGGATGCTCGAACGTCTCGCGGCTTTCCGAAAGTCGCCACCGCCCGACGAATGGGACGGGACCTGGCGCGGGGAGGACTCGTAGTGGCTCCGCGCATGCAGCCGACGTTCCGTCTTGCCCTCGCCGTGTTGATCGTGGGCCTCGTCACGGCCGCCGTGTTCGCGGTCGGCGCGATCTCGTTCCGGTTTGGCCGCAAGAACGCGACCGACCTCTCGGGACAGGTCCTCGACCAGACCCTGCAACGCATCGATCTGCGCATCCAGTCCTTCCTCCGGGTCGCCGTCCGTCAGAGTCGGCTCAGCCAACGACTCCTCGAGACGGGACAGTTGGGAAGAGACGGGGCCGAACCGCCGGCCACCCCGTCCGCGCCTGCTTCCCCGGCGCCGACTGCGGCCGACTTCGGCCGGATCACCGCCCACTTCGCGCAGGCGATGCGGGTGCATCCGGGCCTCACGAACCTGGGCATCGGACTCGATGCGACCGGTGAGTTCTGCAT
Source organism: Planctomycetia bacterium (assembly GCA_030618975.1). GTDB lineage: Bacteria > Planctomycetota > PLA2 > PLA2 > JAEUHO01 > JAUXCH01. The sequence continues at coordinate 1,448 of JAUXCH010000792.1, read as the reverse complement.
GGTCGCCCGAAAGCCCGACCGGCTCGCCTCCATGGACTACGTCCGGGAGGAAGACGGCTCGATGCGGATCGACCTCTACGAGCTGACGCCGACGGCAAGGCGGTTCGAGGGCCCGAAGCCCTACGACGGATACGACCCCAGGCGACGCCCCTTCTATGAGGGAGTTGTGGATGCGGATGCGGCCCGTTGGACCGATGCCTATCTCTTCTTCGGTGCCGGCGGGGGAACTCGTACTCCAGGCGTCACCTACGGTGCGCCGATCCGGACGGCCGACGGTTCGATCGTCGCCGTCACACACGCCGACTTCGCTCTCCAGGCGCTCTGCCGCTTCCTTGATGAGTTGCGGAACGAGGCCCCCGGTTTCGCGTTCGTCGTCGAGCTCCGTGCGGACGGAAGCCAACGGGCAATCGCCCACCCGGATCCCGAAACCTTGCTCCACCGGACCGTGGCGCCCGACGGAAGGGCGGTCACGACCCTCGCCGAGTCCATCGACCAGATGGGCGATCCCAGGGCGCGGAGCTTCATGGCGCTCCTTCCGAAGCGCTCGACGGGAGACGCGGAGGAGAAGGGGGAGGAATCCGCGGCCCTGGAGGTCGAACACGACGGGGAGCGCTACTTCGCCGCCTACCGGATGCTCGGCGGCGACGACGCCCCGAGTTGGGTCACGTGCATGATGATCCCGCGCGGGAAGATCATGGAAACGGTCGAGAAGAACAACCGTACCGCCCTCCTGATCGGGCTGGCGTCCTTCCTTCTCGCCGCCCTGTTGTCCGTCCTCGTCGCTTCGCGTGTCTCGACTCCCTTGTCGAGAATTGCCGCGCAGTGCGAGAAGATCGGGCGATTCGAGCTCGAGGGCCCCTCGCTCGGGCGGTCGTCGATCGCTGAGCTCGACCGGCTGATGACCGCCACCGACGAGATGAAGGCGAGCTTGCGGTCCTTCCAGCGCTACGTCCCCGCACGCCTCGTCCACGAGATGTCCACCGCCGGGATCGAAGCCGAGCTGGGAGGCGAGTCCCGCACCCTGACCGTCTACTTCTCGCACGTCGTGGGCTTCGCAGGCCTGCAGGCAGAGCTCTCGACCGAGGAGCTCGTCGAACAGCTCGGAGAGCACTTCAGCGAGGTCACGGAGGAGATCGAGGCTTCCGGCGGCACCCTGGACAAGTACATCGGCGACGCCGTGATGGCCTTCTGGGGTGCTCCGCACGAACTCGAGGACCACGCGCTCCGTGCCTGCCGGGCCGCGCTCGGCGCGGCAGAGCGTGAGGCTCGGCTCCACGATCGATGCGTCGAGGCCGGTCGGCGCCCGATTCACGCGGGGGCGGGCATCAACACGGGAGATCTCGTCGTTGGCAACATGGGCAGCCGGAGCCGCCTCAACTACACCGTGATCGGAGACGCCGTCAACCAGGTCCAGTGCCGCCCTGACATCGGTCTGAACTTCGCAGCCT
>JAUXCH010000066.1 GCA_030618975.1 Planctomycetia bacterium | reverse complement strand
GTGCTCGTCTGGCTGCCGCCGTCCACGAACCTGCGAGCCGACGGGACGGGGCGTTTCCGATTCACCGGCCTGAGGGCCGGTACGTACACCCTGCGTGTGAACGGGAGGCCGCAGGGCCCGGAAGTCACTCGCTCCGTCGCCCGCGGCGAGACGGTGGACGACGTCGTGTTGCGTGCGCCGGAAACCTCGACCGTGCAGGGCATCCTCGTCGACGACGCAGGGGAGCCGCAGCCCTTCACCCGGATCGACTTCGAACGTGACGGAGACGTGCGCGGGCGCACCGCGGCGTGGACGATCACGGATGCCCAGGGCGCCTTCCTCGTGGGTGGCCTGCCCGACGGGACGTACCGGGTGCGAACCGCGGACGACCAGGTCGCCGCCCTGGTGGAGGCCGGGTCCGCGGGACTCAGACTCGTGCGACCCCGCCTCGTCGAGAGAGGCGTGCACCTCGTGCACGGGGAGGTGCGCGCGCCGGACGGCAGCCCCCTGCCCCTGGGAAAGGTGCACATCTTGTTCGCGAGCGACACACGTCCCGACGGCACCACCTCGCGGACCGCCGGCATCGTGAACGGGCGGTTCCGCCTCGAGATCCGGACGAACGCGACGGCGGTCGACCTCCGTGTGAGCGATGCGGCCGACGCGCTCGGGCGCCCCGTGATCCACGAACCGGTGCGGCTCGAGGACCTGCCGATCGGGGGCAGTCCCTTCGTGATCGAGCTCACGGCACCCGGGGTCGTGGCCGGTCGTGTCGTCGACGAGACGGGGGATGGGGTGGATGGCATCGTCGTGACGGCGCGCCACGGCCCCAGGCGGGGTCGGTCGGAGCGGAGCCGGAGCGAAGCGACCTCGCGGACCGATGCCGATGGCGCGTTCCTTCTGGAGGAGCTGAACCGGGGCGCGGTCACGCTGTCGGTCTCCGCGCCGCGGACCTTCTACGCCGTCCCGCCCCTGTCGGTCGAGACCGGGGACGAGGACGTCGTCATCCGGTTGCAGCGTGCCGCCGCGATCGCGGGCCGGGTGGTGGGGGAGGACGGCGAGCCGCTCGGCGACGTGCCGATCCAGGCCATGCCCGCGACGCATCCGCGAGGGAACTGGGGGCAGGCTCGATCCGCGAAGGACGGCAGCTTCCTGCTCGAGGGGATCGATCGCGACACGACCTACACCGTGCGGACGAACTTCGACCCGGACGGGAAGTACCCCACGCTCGTGCGCTGCCTCGTCGAGGACGTGAGGCCGGGCGCCACCGACGTGGTGCTCGTGGCGCGGCTCGGCGTCTTCGTCGAGGGCGTGGTGCTCTTCCCGGACGGCTCGCCGGCCGTCGGCGGGTCGGTCATCGCCCGACCGACCGACGGGCGGACGGACACCGAGGGCCTCGGGCACGGCCGGGTCGAAACGCCCGGGGGGACGTTTCGCCTCGGGCCGATCGTGCCTGGGCGATACAAGCTCCTCGCCCATCCCCCCGCGCCCGAGTTCGGTGCGTCGGAGCCGATCGAGGTGGACGTGCCGTGCGAGGCCGTGCGGCTGATCCTGACAGGCAAGCGCACGAGACACGGGCGGGTGCTCGTCGAGAACCTGACGGGATTCCAGGTGGCGTCGATCGCGCCGGTCGAAGGGGGCGGGCACCGCCTGATCGGCCGGAGCAACGTCTCGGCCGACGGGTCGTTCGTGCTCGCATTTCCCGACGACGAACCCCTGACCGTCGTCCTCTACGGCCATGACGACGACCGCTACGCGCTCCTGCACGACGTACGCCCCGTCGCCGAGTGGCTCGAGGTCTCTCTCGTGGCCGGGCTGGACATCGCGGGACGCTTGGATCCGTTCGTCGGGGGCCGACGTTCCATGAAGATCGTGTACGCCGAGTCGGTCGCCTACGGCTTCCGGAAGTCGGTGCGCGTCGACGAGCAGGGGAACTTTCGGATCCGAGGGCTCCCCCCCGGAGACTACATCCTGACGCTATTCCCGTTCCGCGGCGAAGGCGAAGCGCCCCGAACCACGGCGGCGGCCGGATCCTCCGACGTCGTGCTGGAGATGCCGCAGGAGTCCAGGTAGCGCGGGGCACCGTCGCGCCAGGGACCGAGCCGGGAAGGGAGAGCGCTGGAGCGTGGGTCGCGGACACGCACGCGGTGCCCGGCCCGCGTTTCCGGCGTTCGGGTCTCGGGCTGCACCCGCGAGTCGTCCCAGCCCGGGACGGCGAGTCGGGGGAGCTGCCCGAAATGCCCTGTCGGGGGCACCCGGTAGGCTGTCGTGCTGTGTGCAGGCCGCCTCCCGCGAAGGGATGCTGAATGGCATGTCGAAGTTCGGACTTACGCGCGAGCTGATCGCGACCCAACCCTGGAGCATCCCGCGCGAACTGCTCCTGGCCTCCAAGACGAACACGGACCCGGTTCACGGAGACATCTACCTCACGGAACTCGAGCGCCGGATCATCGATACGTCCCCACTCCAGCGCCTGCGGAGGGTGCTCCAGCTCGGGCCCACACAGCTCGTCTACCCAGGAGCCACGCACACCCGCTTCAGCCACGCGTTGGGAGCCCTGAAGACCGCGCAGATTCTGCTCGACGCCATCTTCGAGCGTCCCGAGACGCGGCATCATGAATCCACCATCCTCGACGATTGGGAGGAGAGAGGCACACTTCACGAAGACAAGGCGAAGGCCATCGTCCTGGGGCGCTTGGGTGCCCTGCTCCACGACATCTGCCACATCCCCTTCGGGCATACGCTGGAGGATGACCTTGGATTGCTGCCCGCACACGACGACGATTCCGGCGGGAGATTCGACGTGTTGTGGAAGGCGATTGTCGAGGAGTCGCAGATCGACTTCTCGCCGGACCTGCTCGACGAACTCCGGCCGATGATCCTGAAGGGGGATCCAGGTCGAACGTCGGATTTCCGGTTCGTCGAGGATCTCGTCGGGAACACCATCTGTGCAGACTTGATCGACTACCTGCACCGGGACTTCCACTACACAGGACTTCGCGCGGGGTTGGGTACGCGTTTCCTCAGCTACTTCTTCGTGACGGACAGCAAGACATCTCCTTCCAACCGTCTTGCCCTCCGGATCACGAAGAACGAGCGGCTTCGGATCGACGTCGTCTCGGAGATCCTGAAGTACCTGCGCTACCGCTATGAACTGGCGGAGCGTGCGCTCTATCACCACGCCAAGATGGCCGCGGACACCATGGTCGGGAGGGCAATCGCAGACTGGATCGAGCGAACGTCCCCACGCGAGGTGGAGACGGAGCTTCTCGAACTGTCCGACGACGGGGTGCTTCATGCGATTGCCAAGCAGCCGAACATGCCGATCGGCTCCGAGTTGGCCGCCGCTGTTCGCAACCGCAGGCTCTACAAGGAACTGATGGTGGCTCCGGCGAGCCTGAATCCGCATCGCGCAGAGTTGGTGGCGCGGTGGGGCAAGAGCAGGCCTACGGTCCGTGCCGAACTCGAGCAGACCATCGCGACCCTTGCAGGAGTCGAGCAGGCGCACCATGTCCTTCTCTCGATCCCTGATGAGGACATGCGCATGAAGTCGGCAGACGTGCTCGTCTCGGTCGGCAGCCAGGTGATGAGACTCCGGAAATGGGACGACATGCACGGGCGCCGAGCGAAGGAGATCTACGACGCTCACGAGGCTTTGTGGGCGATGCGTGTGTTCGTGCATCCTTCGATCATGAGGCTGGAGAACCGGCGAACGCAGGAACGGATCGAAGCGGCCGTGGCGGCTCGGATGCCGGACGTTCGATGGTCGGCCAGGGGAGACTCGGGGGCGGACCCCCTGATGGAGCAGGCCCGAACCGAGTTGGTTCAGGACGCGGATCTTCCTCCCTCTGCCGAACGAGCGCTCGAAGAGATCGCCATGCGCACGGAAACGGGCAGACCCGACACGATTGACGGTTTGAAAGGGCGATTGCGCGAGGCATACGAAGCACAGGGCGATGGAAGTGATGGGACACCGGACCTCTTCAAGGGGCGGGAGTAGGATCGTGCACTGGGCCAACGTCCAGCTGCTTCGACCGGACCTGGCGGTCAGTTCCGGTGTCGCCCGTTCTGTGCGGGAGGATGTGCTGGGTGAGCGTCGGATTGACGATCCGATCGAGGTTTCTGCCGTTGCCCGGCTGTTTGCGTGTGTGCTCAGGCGTACGAGTTCCGAAGATCTGGCGTGCTGTGGTGTTTCCGGTCTGCTCAGGCCGCTGCGTGAGAGTCCCTCCCGCTTCGAGATCCTGTACCCGACGGGCCAGGCGCGCACTCGTCAGCGCTTCACCGTGGCGCACGAGCTAGGCCACACGTTCTTCTTCGACCGCGCCGTGTCGCCGCCTTCCCGCCTGAGCCCTCACGGGGGGCAGGCGGAGGAACGCTTCTGCGATCTGTTTGCGTCGGAATTGCTGGTGCCGCGATCGGCGATTCGGAGACCCCTTGACGCGCGACGCTGTCTGGAGGCGGCGGCTCACTTCTTCGTGTCGCCGCAGGTCGTGGCGCTTCGAGCGGTCCGCGCCCGGCTCTTTCCCTATCGAGCGATGATGGGCGTTGCCTTGCTGGGGAAGCCCTCGGCACCTGAGGCCCTGGCTCCGCGGATCAGTTGGGTCGTGTCGGAGAGAGGCACGTGGGTCCCGCTGGCCGCGCGGCTCAAGCAGTTCTCCGGCCTCGAGGAGATCATGGAACTCTCGGACCAGACGGTCGTGAGGACCGTGAACCTGGGGAGTTGCCGAGGCGCATACGAGCATGCCATCGCGGTTTGCGGCCGGCAGATCGTGTTGGCGCTCCGCCCAGCGGGGAGCCCACTCCGAACTGCGATGCGAGGACCCGCCGCCGCTGGGGTCCGCTGCAACCCGGTGACGTGATCCAGGATGTCGCCCGTCACTCCGACGTGCGAGCGACCGTGAGGACCTACGCTGACCTTCGGGTCCTCGATCTTCACGGGGCCGTTGTGACCTTGGCGGCCGAGGCGTGGACGCGTTCCGAGGACGCCTGGGTGGGTGCATGCTCCTGACGGCACGCACGACGGGCGTCGCCCTCCCGATCGAGATCAGGCGCAGACCCACGTGACGATCGTGGTACCACGGTTCGATCAGGGAGCCCGGTCTGCCTCTTGGAGTGCGTAGACCACGTCGAAGATCGTCGCGGTCACGCACCGTCGTCCGCGTTCGTCGTAGCACTCGTGCTCGGAGAGTGGTGCGCTGGAGTGGCCGACCGGGTCGAACGGGTCCAGTCCCTCGTCGTCACAGAAGGTCGCGCACGCCGCGAGCGACGCGCAGAGCGTCAGGAGCACCAAGAGCGAGAGGCAGCGCGAGTTCCGCATGCTGGGGGAGTTTACCTTCCGGCGGGCGAGTTGGAGCACCACCGCCTCCCTTGGTGCGGACGCGACTGCGGGTGTACCACTCCGTCGCATGACCGGGCGCGCGCAGCCCCACTCGGTTGTCACACCGCTCGGGCCGGGATGGAGCAGGTTGCTCGGCCTCCTCGGGCAAGAGCGTGCGAGCGGGGGAGCGCGTCAGGGTGAGCGGGGGACGCGTGAGTCAGCGATCCTCGCGCTCGAGTCTCAGCTCGACCCGCGGGGGCTCGCCGCCGTAGACGAGGCGAAGAGTCTGGCGGCCCTCCCGGTATCCCCTGCAACGTGTCGTGACCGTGTAGTCGCCGGGTGCCCACGGGCTGTCGGACCGGTAGAGGCCCGGGGATCCCGTGACGGGGAGCATCATGAACCAGGCCTGCCGGCCCCCTGGCTGGAGGCTGACCGTCACCCACTCGTCGATCGGTTCCAGGGTGTCGGCGTCGAGCACCTTCGCTTCGACGATCAAGCCGGCCGCCTCGGTCGCGGTGCCAACGACCAGCACGACGTCCTCGTCGCTCGCGCGGCCCCGTGCCGATCGGCTGAGGAGTACGACACCGGGCGTGTGTACCTGGAATCCGTAGTCGCCGTCCGCCACGTTTTCGAAGAGGAATCCACCCTCCTCGTCCGTCTCCACGACCGTGAGCATGGCGGCCAGCCCGGAGCCGCCGAGCCGGAACCGTATGGAGCGCACCAGCCGAATCGACACGCGGGCGGGCGCGCCGTCCGGATGCACCACCCGCCCTCGGATCTCGCCGTCGCCGAGGTGCACCTCGATGCCCTCGGCAGCCTGATCGGAAGCCTCGACCCGTACGTCCACCGGCGCGAACCCCGGCGCCTCGGCGAGCAGGCTCAGCGGGCCCTCGGAGACGCCCTCCAATGTGATGCCGCCGTCGTTCCCCGTGCGCTCGGTGACCTGGTCCCGATGGACGGGAGACTTTGCATCGAAGGCCCAGACGTCGACCCGGGCGCCCTCGACGGGCCGGCCCTTCGCATCCAGGACGCGGACGGGAAGCGCCCGCGCCTTGCCGGGAAGCTCCCCGACGACCATGTCCAGGGGGTCCGGGTCGCGATCGGCCGGGACCTCGATGCGGATCTTCATCCGCTCCTTCCACGTGTGGCCCACGAGCTGGTGAACGGCGACGTCGACCGGCCCCGGCGGCAGGTTGTCGATGGAGAAGGTGCCCTCTGGATCGCGGACGACCACGCGGTACTCGGAGACCTCGAGGGGGGCGCCGAGCCGAGTCGCGAGGTCGTGGACGCGGAGGAAGATCATCGTCCGCCTCAGAGCCGACCCATCCGCATTCCGAACCGTTCCGCCAAGCGTTAGACCCTGCCGGAGGCGTAGTTCGCTCGAGACGCTGGCCCCCGGCTCCGGACACGGCACGGTGACCCACTCCACGGGATGACCCTCTGCGTCGACGCGCAGCATGACGTGTGTTCGAAACTCGACCTCGGGCGGCCCGGGGAGGCGCTGGGGCACGTTTTCGAATCGCACTCGTCCTTCCCTGTCGGTCGGCCGCACGGCCCCGAAGGTGGCCGGACCGTACGCCGTGACCTGGACGCCGGCGATGGGATCGCCCCGAGGATCCAACACGACGAGGTCGACGGTACCGCCTCCAAGGAGGAGAACTTCGTGCTCCGTACCGTCCGGCGTGGCGAGCACATCGATCATCGCAGGAGCGTATCTCGTCGCCTGCACGACGAGTCGCGCGGAGCCCCCAGGCACCTGAAGGCGCACCGCGCCGCTCGCGTCGGTGGATCCAAGATCCACGGGCCATCCTGGGCGCGGGTCGTAGGCCTGCGTCCAGATTTCCGTATAGGCCCGTACCTCTGCGGCCACCACGGGGCGTCTGGAGAGGCGATCGAGGACACGGACCTGTACGGGACAGGCGCGCACCAGAACGATGCGGGCCTCCGAATCGGGCCCGATGCCGATACCGAACATGCTCTCCACCGAAGCCCAGCCCGTTGCCCGCGGGCGGACGGGGAGCCACGTCGTGGAGGGAGGAGCCTCGAGGGTGAACGAGCCGTCGGCGGCCGAACGGGCAGGAAGGATCTCGCCGATTCCGGGGGGCGGCTCGCGGTGCGGTGTGAGTCCGGACGGATGGGAGTCGACCAGGATCTCCACGTCCGCAATGGGCTTGCCCTCCGTGTCCACGACGCGCCCACGGAAGATCGCCACCGGATCCGTCGTCTCCGGGCTCGCCGTCTCGGGTCCGCGCAGCGGGGACTCCTCCGGATCGGGTACTCGACCGACGAGAGTCGGCCCGGCATCGACCTCCTGCCCCTGCGCCGGCCCGGGGTCGGGGCGGTCGATGCCGTGGCCGAGGGCCAGGTAGCCCACGCCTCCCGCAAGGAGGAGGAGGAGGGGAAGCGCGACGAGCAGGAGCTTCTTCATCAGGATCGACCCTCCCAGCATGGCGACCGGCACCGTCGCCGGTCCCGCAAGCGGCGGCAGGAGGAGGGCGAGGACGGAGCCTCGCCAGTTGCGGCCGTCCTGCGTGTCCTCCTCTTCGAGCCGGGAGCGGAGGAGGACGAGCCCTCGGCGCACGCGCGTACGAGCCGTCTCGACGGGGATGCCCAGACTCCGGGCGATCTCGCGCGGGGGCAGCTCGTCGTAGTAGCGGAGGGTGACGGCGGTGCGGTAGTGGTCGGGAAGCGCGAGCAAGGCCTCGACCAGCCGATGGCCGATCTCCACGCGCTCGGCGGCCGCGACGGGATCCACCGGTGCGCGGCTCGGCACTCCACCTCTCTCCTGCAAGGCCCGGTTCCGCCGGCGGTCTCGCTCTCGGGAACGCAAGCGCTGCGCCGCCTGACGTCGGACGATGCCGGCCAGCCAGGCTCGCAGGGAACCGGGCTTCCGGGGCGACCGGCCCCACGCGGCGACCCAGGTGTCCTGTACGACGTCGTCGACCTCGCTGTCGCCGCCGAGGGCAGCACGCGCCACAGCGCGCACGAAGGCGCCGTGCGCCAGCAGCACGTCAGCATCGAGGGGAGCGGGGGTCAAGGCACCTCCACCTTACAGGTTGCTCGCCAGCCGGGAATCGGTTCACCGGAGGCGCCCTACGGGCGGAGCCCGTCCGAGGCCCGGCCCTCGACTCTCGCGCCGGAACGCTCGGCCGTCTGGACTAGGTTAGGCGTCTCAGGCTTCCCCCGGCCAGGTTCCCTCCTGGACTGTGCTCGGTGGGGAGGGCGACTCGAGTCCCGCAGGGATGGACTCGAGTCGTGCGGAGGCGCACGAGCCCCTGTGTTCCTCGCCGGAATCGCATCCGCGATCCGGCGAGTGTGTCGCGGACGGGGCCGAGGCGGCAGCGTCCGCTCCGTTGGATCCGAAAGGATCAGGCGTCAGCGGGCGGTGTCCGAGGAAGGTGGGCCAGGCCAGGACGGCTGACGCCCTGCGGTAGGATCGGACCCCAACGACAGGGAGAGGATGGCGCCATGCGACGTGGCACGCTGCTGCTGCTCGGTCTCGGACTGCTCGCGCTCCTGGTGCTCGGCTTCGCCACCGGTGCGGTCGAGCGTCCCAAGTGGCTGGGCGGGGAGGGTGCTCGCGACGTTTCCGATGGGGGGGACCGCGAGGACGGGGTAGAACGAGCGACGGACGGCGCGCCTACCCTCGTGGGCCGCGCGCCGGACGCGGCGGCGAGCGTCGATGCCGGCGATCTGCCCCTGCCCGTGGATCTCGACGCCGTGGACCGCGACCGGGACCTGCACGGGGTCGTCGTCGAGGCGGACGGGACGCCGATCGCCGGAGCGCACCTGCAGACGGTGACCTACCCGTGGCGGTGGATCGGCGTTGGCCGTCGGGCGCTACGCGACGAGGAGACGCCGGGCCCCGCGACGCGCAGCGCGCGCGATGGGACGTTCGTGCTCCGGCTGCGGCCGGGAGCCCGCGTCAATCTGCGGGTGGACGCCGTGGGGTTTGCCCTCCTCGAGCTGCACGCCCTCAACGCCGGCGAACGCGTACGCGTCGTGCTGACGCCCGGCGTGAGCCTGATCGCCCGTGTCCTGGGAGCCGACGGCGTGCCCGTGGAGGGTGCGCGGGTCCGACTGCTCGGTCGGGACTGGGGTCCGAAGGCCAAGGAGATCGAGCTGCACCGGTTGGCGAGGTCAGGCAAGCGCGGAACGGCCCGACTCGATCGCCTGCCGGGAGGGAGGAGCGTCACGCTGACGGCCGAGCACGACCTGCTGGGGTCCGCCGAGCGGGTCGTGCTGGAGTTGCCCGCGGAGGGCACGATCGAACGGACGTTGACCTTCGCGCCCGGGCGCGGCCTCACCGGACGGATCACGGATGCGGCGAGCGGGGAGCCTCTGGAGGGCGCGCAGGTGGCGTGGGGCACCGATCCCGCGCGGGGCGTCCTGGCCGATGCCGAGGGGCGCTACGTCCTGCCGCCTCGTTCCGGGTGGCGCAACAGGCTCACGGCGCGTGCGGACGGCTACCAGCTCGGTGTCCTCTCCGTGGGGGCGGTGGACACGCTTGACATCCCCCTGCACGCCGGTGCAACCGTCGTGGGATGCGTCGTCTCCGCACGTGGCGAGCCCGTCGCGGGCGCGCAGATCGCGGGAGCCACTAAGGTCGACGGATCGACAGTCCGGACTCCGGTGTCGACCGTGGAGTGCTCCGCGGGACCGGACGGGTGCTTCCGCTTGCCCGTGGTGCGGACCGACGCGGCGCTCAGGCTCGTCGTCTGGGCGGCAGGTCACGGCCGTCTCACGAAGAAGATCGCGGCCGAGAGGCTCTCGCCCGGCGAGGTGGACCTCGGCGACGTCGTCCTGCCGGAGAGCCGAGCCGTCGCAGGCGTCGTGGTGGAGGCCGGAGGCGAAGCGGTGCCGCGTGTGCGCGTCACGATCGGCCGGCTCACGCGCACGCCCCTCTACGACTTCGAGAGCGAGTACTACGCGTACGGCACGCAGGACGAGTGCTGGACCGACGACCTGGGCCGATTCCGGTTCGTCGACCTGATGCCCGGCGCGTTCCGCCTCCGGGTCGAGCCGCGCGAACAGGACCCCTTCTCCAAGGACGTGCGCGTCTTGGAGGACGAGGACCTGGAGGACGTGCAGCTCATCCTGCCCCAGACCCGGCCCCTGCGGGTGACGGTCGAGACGGGCGAGGGCGCGCCGATTCCGGACGTGAAGGTTCACGTGTGGGGGGCCCCGGGCAGGCGCGCTCGCACGCTGGATACCGACGCCCAGGGCGTCGCGCTGCTGCGGTTGACCGGCCCGGCTCGGTCGGTGACCCTCCAACTGCCCGCGGCGCTTCGCGGCACGTACGTCGGGGCGCTCAGCCGCCAGCTCGACGTGGCGGATCGCGCGGTGGACTTCGTCCTCCACGAGGGGCTCGAGACCCGCGGCCGCATCGTCGACCAGCACGGCCAGCCGGGGGGCGGTCTCTACGTCTACGTCCACATCGACGGCGAGGAGGCCGACACGCGCGTGGCCGCTGCGGACGGCACGTTCGTGGTGACCGTGCCCACTGGCCGCCCCACGGACCTGGTCGTCACGGGTTGGGCCAACGTGCCCCTGGACGGGGGCGGAACGCAGGGCGCCCACCTGCCGGTGGCAGGTCGCCTCGACTCCGTGAAGGCCGGGGCACAGGACCTCGTCCTGCCGGTCACCCGCGACGAGGCGGATCGGACGCCCCGCACCCGGGTCGTGCTGCCCTCGGGCGAGCCCGCCCCGCAGGCGCTCGTCATGTACCAACCCGGCCCGAACGGCGGGTTCGGACACGTGCAGACCGACGAGGAAGGGCGAGCCGAGATCACCGGCCTCGCGCCCGTCCCCATGAAGCTCACGGCCCGGTACTGGTCGCAGGATCTGCCCAACGTGGGTGCGTACGCCGAAGGCGTCGTGCCCGCGGGGCAGGAGGTCGTGCTGCGGATCGAGACGGGGCACGAGCTGACCGGCCGCGTGCTGGACACGGCCGACCAGCCCCTCTTCCAGATCGAGGTGCACGTCAAGTGCGGTTCCGGCACCACCCACATGACGAAGTCGGGCCCCGACGGGTCGTTTCGCTTCGCCCTCGCGCCCCGGGACGGCGAGCGCGTCACCGTCGAGGCGGCCCACACGACGGAGGACGGCCGGCACCTCTCCGGCACGCTCAAGGACGTTCCGAGCGACAGCCGGGATCTCCGTCTGGTCCTCGAGCCTCCGCGCCAACGGTAGATGGCCCGATTCCTCGTCAGCCCACGGAACGGGAACGCGCCGGTGATAGCCTGGGCGGGTCGTGCGGAGCCTCGATGTGCCTTGAGTGATCAGGACGCTACGGCCGGACAGCCCGAGGGGAACGGCGAGGTCTACCTCTGCCCGCACTGCCTGCACCCGAACCCGACCGAGGCCCACCTCTGCCAGGCTTGCCACGCGCCCGTCCTTCCGCTGGCTTTCGATCCGCCCACCGAGGTCGTCGGACCACGCGGGTGGATCCTCGGAGAGATGGCCTGGAACCGTGCGCCGAACCTCCTGTTCGTCATCATGGTCTGGTTGCTCCTGTCCCCAGCCGTCGGGATCACGGTCTTCCTCATGGCCACCTCCTCGCCGCGAGGAACGAGCGGGCAGTGGGGGATCTGGGCCGCCGGAGCTTGTAGCCTCCTCCTCCTGTACGTCGCCGTGCGCGCCACGAGGAACTACGTGGTACGGATCCGCTTGGAGGAGAGCGCCGAGGACGAGGAGTAACGGTGAAGTCGACTCGGACCCTTCCGCTCCTCCTCGTAGCGCTGGCCTTCGCTGCCTGCGGCGACGACCCCACCCCGGAGGTCGAGATCCCGTCCTGGGCGCAGG
>JAUXCH010000973.1 GCA_030618975.1 Planctomycetia bacterium | reverse complement strand
GGGACCCCGCATCGCCATCTCGAAGAGCAGGCCGCGGTGGTCGGTGACCCCGGGGGCCTGGGTCACGAGGGACGTCTTCACGAAGGGCAGCTCGAACGCTCTGTGCTTCGGCAGGAAGCCGGCGAGGGAGAGGCCGTAGTCCAGGCGCCACCGGCCCATCGTGGGATCGGCGCCCGGCGCGTGGGGGTCGTGGTTCCAGGTCCAACCGGCTGCTTCCGGATTCGAGGCGCGGTAGAGATCCGTTGGCTGGAGCAGGACCTCCATGAGGTGCCGGTACTCCGACGTGGGCACGAGTCTCGTCGCGAGGCCCCGGCCTGCCGGCACGACCTTCTCGCCCGGAATGTTCAGGTCGCCGACCAGGAGCGCGGAGGTGCGCCGTCCGGCGGGGACGCCTGCGACGAAGCGCCTGCTGAAGTCCGCGACCTCCTGAAGCTGGCGCCGGCGCACGTGCTCGTACTGCCCGATGGTCTCGTAGTCTGCCATGAGGTGCGCGGCCAGGATGCAGAGGCTGCGTCCGCCGCCGAGGTCGACCTCGATTGCGAGGATGCCCTTCGCCGTCCAGTAGTCGGCGCGGGTGAGCGGACCTCTCTCGCGGAAGCTCCGAAACGCGATGCGCGGCGCACCGTCGGTGACGATGGGGATCCGGCTCGCCAGTAGGATTCCGCTGTCCTCGGGGAGGAAGGAACCGCCACCCGACCGGCGGACGATCCAGGGCCAGCCGTCACGGAGACGGCGGATGAAGACGGCGCGCGCGCGCTCGTCGAACACCTCGTGCAGCACGATCACGTCGGCCTTCGGGTAGGCGGTCAGGCGGTCGCAGATGCGCTCCGCGCGCTCGACGTTGTTCGAGCCGAGCGGGCCGGGGAGCATCCCCGTGTTCTGCACCTGCACGCAGACGTGATCGCGCTCCGTCCTCGGCTGCGCGGGACGGGAGGCCACGGGTTCCGGGGGCACGTACGAGACCTTGTCGAGCGACGCGCATCCTTCGAGGACCAGGGCCGCCAGGACGGTGAGTGCCGTACGAACCCGGCGTCCATCTCGCTTCGCTGCATGTTCCATCGTCTGTGCTCCGCTCGCGTTCCGTTGCGGAGCGGAGGAACAAGACGTGTGCCGTCACGGGTCGCGTAGACGCCGGACGTCGGAAAGCCTGGGACAGCGGCGGTTTAGGACCGGCACGCGAAGCTGCGAACGGCCGGGTGGCTGTATGCGATCCATACGGCCCGGGGGTGTCGCTGTCAGGATTCGATACGGGCGCAACCGACGAAAGGGGCGCCGCAGCGTCCCGCACCAACCTCCTACGCGTAGAGGGATTCGGGAACCTGGCTCAGCGTGGGGAGGACCCCGGACGTGATCGCTTCCTTCACACGGGCGGTACGAGTCGTTCGTCCGTCGAGGATCACGTCCAGCGGCGAAGGGTGGACATAGTTCACGGGGACGTGCTCGAACAAGGCGGCCAGGAGTCGGTTCACGACGCCCTGGTGCCCGTACGTAGGGGCAGGCGACCTCAGCAGGAAACCCTCGATCCGCTGTGCCGGGAAGCCCTCGGGTAGCAGGTCGTAGTCCTTCCGGGTGAACAGGCTCCGCATGGCCTGCATCTCCCTGGACCGCGCGGGGTGCCGTGGTGGTCACGTGATTCTAGCGAGTGCGGCTGCGCCGTGGGGGCGCGGAAGAGGCGGCAGGGCTCCGTGAAATGCGCGGAATATCACCTGACCCCGAAGCGCGCCGCGTACCTTGGCTTCGTGACGACCGAG
>JAUXCH010000549.1 GCA_030618975.1 Planctomycetia bacterium | reverse complement strand
GATCGCCGCGTACTGGGCACTCGCGGTCGTTTCGGGCGGCACTTCCTGGACCTCGATGCCGGGTACCTCCGCGATCGCGGCGCGGTAGCGGGCGATCCAGGACCGGTTCGCCTCGATCGTCGTCTCGACCCGTTCGAGGTGATGCAGGGCCAGGATCGCCGACAGCTCGGGCATCTTCGCGTTGAGCCCGATCACCTTGCAGTCGTAGCCGTCTGCGAAGCCGAAGTTGATCAGGCTCCGGATCCGCGCGGCCAGGTCTTCGTCGTCGGTGCACACGACGCCCCCCTCGCCCGCGACGACGGTCTTCGTCGCGTGGAGGCTGTAGACGCGAGCGGCGGGACGGGCCCGAGAGACCCGGTGTGCCAGGAACCCGTGCGCCTCGTCGCAGATCACGGGCAGGTCGGGGACGGACGCGACCAGCGCGTCCAGGTCCGGCGGTATGCCGAACATGTTCAGCGCGAGCACGGCGACTGTGCGTGGTCCGCGCATGCGCCGTGCGGATTCCGGAGACAGCGTCCAGGTCTTCGGATCCACGTCCAGGAAGACCGGTTTGCACCCGGCCCAGTGGATGGCGTGGGCGGCGGCAGGGAAGGCGAACGACGGCACCAGGACCTCGCCGTGGAGGTCGAGGGCCGCGAGCGTCACCACGAGACCCAGCGTGCAGGAGCTGACGGCGATCGCGTGCTCGGCACCGAGGGCCTCGCGCAGGCGGTCCTCCAACCGGCGCACGTAGGGGCCGTGGTTGCTGAGCCACTTCGATTCGAGCGCGGTCCGCAGGTCGTGCGACAGGTCGTCCAGCGAGGGCAGCAACGGACCGACCAGTTCGTACCTCCGGTCTGCCTGCATGGACGAGCCTCCGACGTCGCAACCTCGTAACCCGCGGGTGATCCTACTCCTCCGGTGCCCCGTCCCTGGTCGCCGTCGCGTCTTGCGGCATACTGCCCCGATGGATCTCGACCTGAACGCCCGTCTCGCCCGGTTGCCCGGCGCGCCCGCCGAGGAGATCTCGCTGACGCCCGGGAAGCGCGTCCTCTTCCTCACGAAGGACCCGGAGCTCATTCGACGTCAGCTCGCCGGCGACCTCGATCTCACGCTGGACGACGTGGGCGTCGAGGACCTGCTCGACGACATCAACACGGACGCGATGACACCCGCCTGGGTGTGCTTCCGTCACCGCCCGGCCGACATCGCCCGCGACGCGTACGCCGGCCTGATCGTCGACGAGGAGCGCCTGTTCGCCACGGATGCGCTGAAGCGGGGCAACTTCGAGGTCATCGCCTCCGGGTTCCGGAAGGGAACGGGGTCCTCGCGCGAGACGGCGGTCCAGGCCGAGAAGTGGTCCGGGATCCGCATCGCGGTCGCCGCCTCGTTCGCGCCCATCCACGCCCGCAACAACGTGAACCAGGGCGTGCTGATGACGAACCACGACGTCCTGCGCCGGCTCCAGGCAGGCGAAAGCGTGCCGCTCGACGTCTTCCTGGAGACCTTCGATCCGATCACGCGCCTGATCGTGCGCTGCGGCGGTCTGTTCGCGTTCAACCGCGCGTTGGCCGAGGGGATCCTGGAAGTTCCCGCGACGGGAACGGGCGAGCGCCCCATGACGATGGGGGAGAAGCTGATCGCCTCCCACCTCCTCGGCGAGGGAGGCCGCGGCGTGAAGCCCGGCGACGCGGTCGCGGTGACGGTCGACGGCGGCTACAGCCACGAGTTCACGACCGCCCAGGTGCACGAGTTCCTGCGCGAGGAGTTCGGCGAGGACTACGTCCTGAAGGACCCGAGCAAGTTCGCCGTCTTCGAGGATCACCTCATCTACGCGGACGACGTGCCGCGGATGGCGCGCTTCCTGCCCGAGATCCAGATTCTCAGGGACCTGCAGAGGACCTTCCAGGAGCACACGGGCGTACGCGACTTCAGCGCGCGGGACGGGACGAGCCCGGGCATCTGCCACCAGGTGGCCCGCGAGGAGATCATCGAACCGGGCGACTTCATCCAGGCGACCGACAGCCACACGTGCATGGGCGGCGGCGCGGGCGCGCTGGCCTACGGCGTGGGGGCCACGGAGTACGCGGCGCTGGTGCAGAGCGGCTTCACCGTCGCGCGTGTGCCCGAGACGATCCGTTTCGAGCTCGAGGGGCGACTGCGGCCCGGCGTGACCGCCAAGGACGTGATGCTGCACATCCTCCTCCACTACGCGAAACCGCAGAAGACACTCGACCGCATCCTGGAGTTCGGCGGTGCAGGCCTGCACGGCCTGTCGATGGACGAGCGCGCGACGCTCGCCAACATGGCGACCGAGTGCAGCGCCCGCACGGGCATCTGCGAGGCCGACGACGAGACGGCGCGTTGGATCGCCGCGCACCGGCCGGGCGTGGACGAGACGGCCCTGAAGGCCCGCTTCGTCGCGGCCGACGCCGGCGCCGTCTACGACGGCGGCGTGCACACGATCGACCTCTCGGCGCTCGAGCCGATGGTGGCCGATCCCGGGGACCCGGACCGCGGCATCCCCTCCGACCCCACGAACGGGCGGCTCGTCCGCGACCTGGGCGACGTGAGAATCGACATTGCGTACGGCGGTTCCTGCACGGCGGGCAAGGAGGACGACTTCGACCTGTACGCCGCCGTCATGCGGGAAGCCGCCGAGAGCGGTCGCCGCGTCGCGGAGGGCGTGCGTTTCTTCATCCAGTTCGGCTCGGAGGCAGTCGAGCGCTACGCCACCGAGCGGGGCTACCTCGAGACCTTCGCTGCCACGGGCGTGGAGGTGATCGCGCCCGGGTGCGGGGCGTGCATCGGATGCGGCCCCGGGGTCTCCGAGACCGCCGAGCAGGTCTCCGTCTCGGCGATCACCCGCAACTTCAAGGGCCGCAGCGGCCCCGGGCGGCTCTACCTGGCGTCGCCCTGCACGGTGGCCGCCTCGGCCCTCGCGGGGCGCATCGCGGCGTGGAGCCCGCGGGCCCGTGGGAACCCACGGGCCTGAGACCGACCTGGCCGTTCGCCCCGCTATGCTCACCGTCCCCGCCGGGGAGGCGGGCAGCGGAGGGTTTCATGCGCACGCACAGAATCGCGGTCCTGCCCGGCGACGGCATCGGCGAGGAGGTCGTTCGCGAGGGTCTGAGGGTGCTGGACGCAGTCGCCGAGATGGAGGGCTTCACCGTCGAGCGGACGGTGTACCCCCACGGTGCCGACCACTACCTCGAGACCGGCGAGACCCTCCCGGAGTCCGTGTTCGAGGAAATGGCCGGGATGGAGGCGATCCTCCTCGGGGCCATCGGCGATCCGCGCGTCGAAACGGGCTTCCTGGAGCGGGCGATCATCTGGGGCGTCCGCCAGACGTTCGACCTGTACGTGAACCTCCGCCCCGTCAAACTGTACTCCGAGGCGCTGTGTCCGCTGAAGAACAAGGGCCCCGAGGACGTGGATCTCGTGGTCGTGCGCGAGAACACCGAGGACGCGTACGCCGGCCTCGGCGGCATCCACCGGATCGGCACGCCGCACGAGGTCGCCATCGCCGAGATGATCTACACGCGCAACGGCGTCGAGCGGGTCATTCGCTACGCGTTCCAGTACGCGGCGAAGCGCAACAAGGGCGGCGCCCCGAAGGTGACGCTCGTGGACAAGGCGAACGCCATCCGCGCGCAGGATCTCTGGACTCGCGTCTTCGCGGAGGTGGCCTCCGAGTTCCCGACCGTCGAGACCGACCACGCCTACATCGACGCGGCGTGCATGTGGATGGTCAAGAACCCCGAGTGGTTCGACGTGGTCGTCACGCCCAACCTGTTCGGCGACATCCTGACGGATCTCGGCGCCATGGTGCAGGGCGGCATGGGGATCGCCGCGTCCGGCAACATCCACCCCGGCAGGGTCAGCATGTTCGAGCCGATCCACGGCTCGGCGCCCAAGTACCGGGGCCAGAACAAGGCCAGCCCGATCGCCACGATCGAGGCCGTGCGCATGATGCTCGAGCACATCGGCGAGTCCGCGGGCGCGGATCGCGTGGGGAACGCCGTCCGCGACGCGCTCGCCGGGGGACGGATCAAGAGCCTGTCCGCCGGCGCCCACGCCACGGACGAGGTCGGCGATATCGTGCTGGCCTACCTCCAGGAGAACGCGCCGACGTCGTGACGGCGATACG
>JAUXCH010000114.1 GCA_030618975.1 Planctomycetia bacterium | reverse complement strand
CTTCCGAGCTTCTTCGCGCCTTTCGCGACGTCTCTGCGTCCTTCCGGCGAAAAGCGCCGAAGATCACCTGACCCCGAGCGTCTCGATGTTCGCGATTGCCGTGCGGGCCTCTTCGCGGACCCGGTGGTTGTGCTCCAGCTCGCGCAGGACGGGGAGCGCCTCTCGCGCTGCAGGGCCAATCGCGCCCAGCGCCCGGATCGCCTCCTTCATCACGTCCTCCTGCCGCCAGAAGGCCCGTCGCCAGGCGAGCGCCGTGTCGACCAACAGGGGCACCGCCTCGGCGGCCTCGGGCCCCAGGAGGCGGAGCACGTGGACGGCCTCCCACACCGTCGGGTGCGAGTTCTTCGCCGCTTGCACGGCCTTCTCGAAGGTGGGCTTCGCCTCGCCCGAGATCTGCCAGACGGCGCCGGCCGCGGCAACGCCCTCGTAGAAGAGGTCGCCCTCCTGCATGAGCTTTCTCAGGTGCGGCAGCGCCTTCTCGGCCTTCGGCCCCCACCGTCCCAGGGCCTCGGCGGCGTCGCGTCGGATCCTGGTGTTTTCGTGATCCAGCGCGGCGATGAGCCGATCGAGGCAGGGTTCCGGTTCGCCGCCGAACCGGCAGATGGCGTCGCACAGCGCGACCCCCGTCCCCTCGTCGTCCTGCGTCATGTTCTCGAGGACTACGAGCAGCGCCTTCACGACCGCCGGGTCCTCATCTCCACCCGTCCGCGCGAGCGCCGTCGCCGCGAGCCTCGGATCGGTGGACAGCGCACGGACGAGCGCGGGGACGGCGGGCGCAGCGCGCTCACCGACGTCCATCAGGGCGATGATCGCGCTGGGGCGCGTCACGGGGTCCTGCATCTTCTCGACGAGGAGCTTCACGGCCTCCGGCGACCGCATGCGTCCCAGGTGGCGGCACGCGTTCTGGCGCTCCCACCGGTCCTCGGACTCGAGTCTCTTCTTCACCAGGTCCAGCAGGCCGGGCGTCTCGATCCCCAGCCCGTGGAGCACCGTGACCTCCACGGTGGCCGGGTCGGGGCACGCGTACAGCGAGAGCATCCGCACGACGAAGGCGGCCAGGCGATCCGGTTCTCCGTACACCGTGACGACGGCGTCCAGCACCACGCGGCGATCCGCCGCCGAACGCCGGTGCAGTTCCTCCTCGATGGCCGGCAGCGCGACCTCCGCCGACGGGCCGATGGAGACGAGCGCCTCGTGGACCTCGCCCCCCGTCGCCAGGTGGCGCTGGGGCTGGACCCGACCGAGCGCATGCAGCAGGCCGGGCGTCGCGGCTTCGGCGGGGGGGCCGATGACCGTGAGGAGCCGCGCGACCGACACGAGCTCCAGACCCTCGCAGCGATCGAGCGCCTCGATCATCACGGGCATCAACCCCGTCGCGTCCCGGGTCACGCTCCAGACGGCGTGCGCCGACGCGTAGCGAACGCCGAAGTCCTCGTCCTCCAGCAGCGCCCGCAGGCGGGGCAGCGCGGACTGCGCCCCGTCCGGCCGTGAGGACAGTCCCACGGCGGCCACGCGGCGCACCTCCGGTGCCGCGTCGCCCAGTCCGCGCCGCAGGGCGTCGAGAAGCGCCTCGTCCTTCGGGGCCGCCAGCCCCTCCGCGGCCAACAGGGCGCCGGCCCTGACGCTCGCATCCTCGTCCTCGGAGGCCTTCAGGGCCAACGCGAGCGCGCGGCGGCGCAGGGCGTCGTTCGCGTCACCGTACCGGATCATCGTGCCCACGGCACGCAGCGCGGCGACCCGTACTGCGGCGTCCTCGTCCTCGACGCGCGAGGCGATCTCGCCCAGCTTCGTGTGGACGTAGCGGCCGCCGGAGAGATGCGTGATGCCGTACAGCGTCTCGAGGACGGCCCGTCGGACGGCCGGGGACTCGTCGACGAACGCCTCGGCCAGCGCGTCGATCACCGAGGTGTAGGCCGGCGACAGGTCCCGGAGGGACCGGGCCGCGGCGACGCGCTGCGCGACCTTGCCTTGTTGCAGCGCGACGACCAGCGCCGTCATCATCCGCTTCTTGCGCACGGCCCACTTGTCGAGCGGATCGACCTCGTCGCTGAGCGCGTCCACCGGCGGCGGCGGCCAGCGCTGCGGACCGTACTTCGGCAGCACCGCGAGCCGCGCCTCGTCCCACGCGGCGGCCGCCGCTTCGCGCTCGGCGTCGTCCGCACTCAGCAAGCGGTCGAGCAGGGCGCGGTCGGCCTCTTCGACCGCCTCGCGCCAGGGTGCGTCCCCGGCGAGTGCCGGGGTGAGGAACGCGAGCAGGAGCAGCAGCGCGAGCCCACGCCCAGGGAGGCCCGTCTTGCGCATCGCAACTCCTCCGATCAGCTCTCCGGATCCTCGACCGACGACGGGGTGGCGTCCCGTTCGCGAAGCGCCTTCCACTCACGCTCGGCCCGGACCGCGATGCCCTGCGCGTCGAGGTGGAGCCTCGCGAGCCAATCCCTCGCCTCGCCGTGCGGGATGAACCGATCGGGCACGCCCAGCACGCGTACGACACAGGCCGCGACGTTACGGGCCCCAGCGCCACGGGCCCCAACGCCACGGGCCGTCGGGTCTCGCGTGGCCAGATGCTCGAGGACGGCGCTTCCGAAGCCGCCGCTTGCCGCGTGCTCCTCGAGCGTCAGCATCAGGTCGAAGCCCTCGACGAAGCGGTCGATCGCCTGCGTGTCGAGAGGCCGGGCGAAACGCGCGTTGAACACCGTCGCCTCGATGCCCTTCCCGGCCAGGATCTCGGCGGCCTCGAGGGCCGTCCGGACCATGCTGCCGTAGGCGAAGAGGACGAGGTCGGATCCCTCGCGCACTCTCACGCCCCGGCCGTGGCGAAGGCGGCGATCGTTGCCGGGTAGCGGCCGATCGGGCACCGAGCCGCGCGGGAAGCGGACGGCCGTCGGGGTGGGCTGCGCCACGGCGTAGCGCAGCATGGCGTCGAGCTCGGGCGGATCCGCGGGTGCCATGAGCACGATGCCGGGGATCGTCCTCAGGAAGGCGATGTCGTAGACACCCTGGTGCGTGACACCGTCGCCGCCGACGATTCCCGCGCGGTCCATGGCGAGCACCACGGGCAGCTGCTGGAGGGCCACCTCCTGGAACACCTGGTCGTAGCCACGTTGCAGGAAGGTGGAGTAGATCGCGGCGATGGGCTTGAGACCCGACTCGGCCATGCCGGCCGCGAGTCCGACTCCGTGCTGCTCGCAGATCCCCACGTCGACGACGCGCTCCGGGAAGCGGCTCGCAACCGGCAACAGGCCGGTGCCGCCGGGC
Organism: Planctomycetia bacterium; assembly: GCA_030618975.1. Lineage (GTDB taxonomy): Bacteria > Planctomycetota > PLA2 > PLA2 > JAEUHO01 > JAUXCH01. Next base: position 6,808 of record JAUXCH010000114.1, on the reverse strand, counting down.
ATCGCCGCCGTCACCGCGACGATGCGCGGGTCGCCCTCCATCAAGTCGGCAACGGTCCGGCCGAAGGCGTTGCTCCAGGAGATCTGGGGCGGGAGGGCGGCGGCAGTCGCGGGGCGCGGGACCTGTCGAGGGCTCACGGCGTGCGCCGCGTCGTCACCGGGTGTCTCGTAGCCGCGGCCCTTCTCGGTGACCACGTGCAACAGGACGGGACCCTCGACACGCTGCAGGTCGCGCAGCAGGGTCTCGAGCCGCAGCACGTCGTGACCGCTCTCCGGGCCGAAGTAGGTCCACCCGAGCTCGCGGAAGAACTGGCCGGGACTCAAGTAGTTCGCCACCGCGTCCTTCATGGAGCCGACCCAGCGGCTGAGGCTCTCGCCGATGAGGGGCAGGAGGTCCAGACTCTCCAGCAGCTCCTTCTTCCCCTCGCGGTAGGCGGGGAGGGTACGCACGCGGTTCAGGTACTTCCGCATCGCGCCGACAGTGCGCGCGATCGACCACTGGTTGTCGTTCAGGATGACGAGGAGCGGGGCCTCGCCCTGGCCCGCGTGGTTCAGGGCCTCGAAGGTCGCGCCCGCCCCGACGGCCGCATCCCCCACCAGGGCCACCGCGCGACGGTCGCGGATGCCGCGCATGTGGTCGGCCAGGGCCATGCCCGCGGCGACCGACACGGCCATGCCGGCGTGGCCCGAGGTGAAGGTGTCGTACGGGCTCTCCCCGCGGTGCATGAAGCCGGAGAGGCCGTCGGTCTGCCTGAGCGTCGGGAACCGGTGGCGCCGGCCCGTGATCACCTTGTGGGGATAGACCTGGTGGCTCACGTCGAGGACGAGCCGATCCCGGCGGAAGTCGTAGACCCGGTGGAGCGCCACCGTGAGCTCGACCACACCGAGGTTGCTCCCGAGGTGACCGCCCGTGCGGCTCACGCTGTCGATCAGGAACTCCCGGAGCGCGTCGCAGTACGCGACCGTCTCCTCGGGGGTGAGGGCCTTCAGATCCTCGGGGCTTTCGACGCGCTCGATGAAGTCCATGGGCGAGCCGACGATTGCACCATGGCCCAGGGGTCCAGGGCGAGGACTTGCCCGGAAGGGCGGCGGCAGGAAGATGGACCCATGAGCGAACCCGCGAGCCCCGACCCGGACGCCTCCACCGACGCCGAGGTCTTCCTCGACGCCGCGCGGACGCGCATCGACGCCTACCTCCACGAGGTCCTCCCCCCCACCGACGGGCCGTCGGCGCGCCTCGCCGAGGCCATGGCCTACTCGATTCTGGCGGGAGGCAAGCGCCTCCGGCCCGCTCTGGCCCAGGCCGCCTGCCGGGCCGTCGGCGGCGACGAGGAGCGGGTCCTCCCCTTCGGCGCCGCGCTCGAGATGATCCACACCTACAGCCTCATCCACGACGACCTGCCGGCCATGGACGACGACGACCTGCGCCGCGGCCGTCCGACGAGCCACAAGGTGTACGGCGAGGCGCTCGCCGTCCTCGCGGGCGACGCCCTGCACACCCTCGCGTTCGAGGTCCTGCTCGTACGCACGGAGCCCGCCGACCTCGCACGTCAAGCCGCCCTGGAGCTGGCGCGTGCTGCCGGACCACACGGCATGGTCGGCGGCCAGGTGGAGGACCTCGGCGCCGCCGGACGCGAACCCGACGAAGAGACGCTGCTGCTCATCCAGGGCGGCAAGACCGCCGCGCTCCTTCGCGCGGCGTGCCGCGGCGGCGCGCTGATCGGCGGCGGCGACGAACGCGAGGTCGAGGCGGCCGGGCGCTACGGCCGACATCTCGGCTTCGCCTTCCAGATGGTCGACGACGTCCTCGACGTCACGGGCACCGCCGAGACGCTCGGCAAGACGCCGGGCAAGGACGAAGCGGAACACCGCATGACCTGGGTGGCCTTCGAGGGCGTGGAGGCGACGAAGGCGCGCGCCGAGCAGGAGATCGGGTGGGCCGTGGAGGCGATCCGCGACCTCCCCGGCCGCGCGCTCCTCGCGGGGCTCGCGCGCTTCGTCACGCGCCGCGATCGCTGAGCCCTGGGATCGCTGAGTTCTGGGATTGCCGGGTCTCGGGACTCAGCGATCCCAGATGTGGGGCTCAGGGGTTCATGTCCGTCATCGGGATGCGGATGCTGTCGATGCGCGCGGCTTCCAGGGTGACGGGGTCGGGCGTCAGGGTGAACCGGAAGCGGAGGTAGCGCATGCCGTCGCACGCGTGGATGCTCGAGACCCAGCCGGTGTGGGGCTGGGTGACGTCGAGGGTCCTGCGGTCCGCCTCGATCGCGTCCGCGCCCTGGAACGCGAGGGCCACGACGGCGTTGCCGCTCTGCGTCTCGGGCAGCACGGTCGGAGAGCCGTAATCGGTGTCGTCGCCGAAGGCGCCCTCCAGGAACAGGGACTGGCCAACGCTCAGGGCCTGCGTGAGCGTGAAGCACATGTCGACGGCGCTGGGCTCCGGATTCACCACGCCCGCCACGAAGTTGTCGGCGGGGTCGGGGGCATCCCCCTCGTACGTGGATACCACGCGCGTCTCCGGCCTGCCGGCGATCAGGATGCCGGAGCACGGGTAGGTCACCGCAAACCACCCTCGCATGCGCTGCGTGAAGTCACCTACCCCGACGCTCGCGTCGAAGAGGAGCGTGCTATCGCCCGCGACCAACGGATCTCCGGGATCCCACTCGAAGGGGGTCGTGAGCGCGGGCCAGCCGTACCACCCCGTGTACGCGAACAGACCCGCGTTGTGCCCGCCCGGAGCGCCGGCCGCGCCGGTGCAGCCGGTACCTTGCGGGTAGCTCCCCACGTGCGCGGTCTCGGGCTCGCCCGCGGTGTTGCCGACGTTCGCGGTCGCTTGCACCTGGTAGGTCCCGTCGTAGACGAGGACCGGCGTGCCGGCGTAGTTGCCGCTGATCGAGGAACCGAGCGAGGTCGAGCCGGCAGCCTGATAGCCCATCCGGAGCCGGACGTTGGGGTAGATCGCGGCGACGGTGGTGTTCTCGACCGGTCCCCAGGCCACGGCGGTGATCGTGCCCGCGTCACCGATCAGGGTGTCGCTGAAGGACCACTGCACCCGGCGCCCCTGGGCCACGGGCGGCGTAGGGGGAGAGACCGCGAGATCCACGCCCGTCAGGGGCGTGGTGAACTCGACGTACTGGCCGCGCCCCGAGTTCACGCCGTTGTCGGTCTCGGGATAGCAGTACGCGTAGGCGTTGCGGCTCGTCGTCGGTCCGCTCTTCAAGATGCTCGACTCGCCGCCCCAGTCGGCGTTCGTGGCGAGCACGTCCTGGTTCGCGGTGTCCAGGAAGTCCTCGAAGAGGGCCTGGTCCACCGGGTCCCCGGGATCCGTCCCGCCACCGCCACCGCCACCGCCGCAGCCGACGAGCAGGGCCGCCAGGGCCGCCACGACGAGAATCCCGCTCCTCTGGATGGTTCGCATCGCACTCTCCTCACCCCTCGTCCTGCCCGTAGCCCGCACGAGCCCCCACGAGCACACACACACGGCCACGCACACCCACCTCACGGACGCGACGGCACAGCGCAATCTCGTCGCCACGAGAATCCCATTCCAACGCACACCCCATCTGGGGGCAGGAAACGGGGTGGCAGGAGCCTCGTCGCGAGCGGTACCGCTCCGTCAGGCAACGCGGATCCGCACCGTTTCCCCGCCGGTGACCTCGACGACGTCACCCGGCCGGATCTTCGACCCGCGTCTCGTCTCCTCCCGCCCGTTGACCCGGACCCGACCCTCCTGGACGAGGTGCTTGGCCCGCCCCCCGGAGTCCGCCACCCCGGCCAGCTTCAGGAGACCCGCCAGGGGGATGGACTCGGTGGTCAGCCGGACGGTCGTCTCCACGCGAGCCTCCTTCGACTCCGGGCGGACGTGAACCGGAGCCCGGGGGATACGTCCAATCCTAGCGGGCCGAGCCCCGGGAGAGTCCATGCACCGTCTGTTGCCGTCCGCGTTCCTCGCCCTCCTCCTTCCGCTGGCCGTACCGGCCGCCGCCGAGGAACTCGAGCCGCCCGGCTGGACCACCACCGTGAAGCGGCTCGAGGGCAGCGAGCGGCGTCTCTGGCACCTCGCCCTCGTCTCCCACGAGTCCTCCCGCCACGTCACCCTGGTCGTGGCCCCGGTCTCCCAGGCCGGCCAGGAGGGCGCGGGCGGCGACGGGGAGCGCGTCGAACGGTCCGAGACGGGCGATCTGCACCAGATCGCGCGCTGGGCGGAGCAGCTGCGCAAGGACGCGGAGGGCTGGAAGCGCCCGAGCCTACGGGACCGGCCGTCGGCCTCGTCACACGTGATCGGCGTCGTTCGGGCCGTCACGGGTCGCGCGACCGTCCAGAACGCGGAACACGGGGGCGGCCGGCTCGCCGTGGGCGATCTCCTCTTCGTCGAGGACGTCCTCGCGTGCGAGGGAGACGCCGTCCTCTGCGTGGAACTGATGGGCAAGGAGACCCTCTGGCACCACCGGTCGCTCGAGGCGGAGCTGGCATTCGGCAGTGGCGCGCGCGTGGGGCTGCGCCAGGCGAGCGACGAGTTGCTCGTCCACGTTCACGAAGGCACAGCGACCGGTACGACGTCGGCGGACGATCTCCGCCTCCGGACCGACCGCACGACCTACGCTCCCGACGTGGATGCGGCGTTCCTGCTCACGTGCAAGACACCCGAACGCCTCGACGTACGGACGGGCTTCGTCGTCGTCGGCAGCGAAGGCGCGAAGGCGACGGTCGCCGGAGGCTCCGCGCTGGCCATTGCCGAAGACGGCTCCCGCACCGTCGCCGTGCTCGACGAGGCACGGTGGGAGAAGCTCGCGCCGCAGGAGCCCGCATGCACGCGCACGGAGGCATTGCGTCTCGTCGAGCGCGTCCGCGGTCAGTGGCGCGGCCAGCCGCTCAATGCCTCGATCACCCTGAACGACGACGGACGCTGGCGCAGCTACGAGCGGCACACCGGCCGGAGCGTGAACAAGGGCGGCGCCTGGGAGCCGCGCCCCGGGGGCATCGTGGAGCTGACGTACGTGTGGACGCCCCACCGGGGCAAGACGCAGAAAACGGACCTGTACCGCTATCTCCTGGACGGCAACGCGCTCGTCCGGCTGCGGCCGGGCGGCGCGGTGTTCCTGCACAAGACGCCCGGGAACTGACGACCCGGATCTCGTCTCGACGCGGCTCTTCCCCGTGCCCTTCGCGCAGTAGAGGGCGGCGTGCCAGGGGGTTGCCGGCCCTCTCCGTCCCCGCCGCCTCCCCGGGGCCCGCCACCCGGCGGAGCGCCCGAACGACCCGGGGCGTCGGTTCCGGCCCGTGGACGTACCCTGGCATGTGCCCGCGGAGCCCCACGATGCCCACGCTCGACGTCCGATACACCTTCCGGCTCGCCGGCGATCGGATCGAGGTCTTCGACATCCGACTCGACACCCGGACACTCGAGATCGAGGGTCTCGCGTCGATCGAGGCGCCAGCCTGGACCGAGCTCGACTTCGAGAAGTGCCCGAACTGTCCTCTCGACGCGAGCACGCACCCCCACTGCCCTCTCGCTCTCGCCATCGCGTGCATCGTCCATCGATTCGACGACGTGATCTCCCACGACGAGGTCGACCTGGAGGTCGAGACGGAGCATCGTCAGGTCGCCACGCACACGACCTCCCAGCGGGCCCTGCGTTCCCTCCTGGGTCTGGTCATCGCGGGCAGCGGCTGTCCCCACACCGCCTTCTTCAAGCCGATGGCCCGCTTCCACCTGCCCCTCGCGAGCGAGGAGGAGACGCTCGCACGCGCCGTCGGCACCTACCTGACGGCGCAGTACCTCCTCCGGGAGGAGGGCGGCGAGGGCCGGCTCGAGCTGGACGGCCTCGACGCGGTCTACCGCGAGATGCAGGTCGTCAACGTCGCGACCGCCAAGCGGCTGCGCGCGGCGACGAAGGCCGACTCGGCGCTGAACGCCGTCGCCCTCCTGGACATGTACGCCCAGACCGTCCCGTTCTCCATCCGCGACGCGCTCGCCGACATCCGGGAGCCCTACGAGGACTTCCTCTCGAGCTCCTGACCACCACCGATCGGGGTCAGGTGCCGCCAAGCTGAAGAAACGGCCGCGCTTTTCGCTGCGCCACGACCCGACGCCCCGGCCCCCCACAGGTCCCGAAGCTTCCCCCGAGGTTCACAGGCCGAGATCCAGGATCACCTCTCGTTCGTCGTCCGGCTGGACGCCCTCGAGACGCAGGGTGCGGGGCACGGGAGGACGTTGGTAGGCGGGGATCCGCAGGTTGGAGGTCCGAAGGTCGTAGCGAGCGGGAGGGAGCCCACGGAACGCGAAGCGCCCCGTCTCGTCGAGCGTGGTGTAGACGTCGCGGCCGGAGGGGAAGGAGAGGACGACCCGCGTGCGTGGGAGCAGGTTGCGCGGCCATCCCACCACGCGGCCGCGAATCGACTGGCCCCGCTTCAAGCGGACGTCGAACGGGCCGTCGGCGGGATCCACGTCCTGGAGGAAACCGTATCGGTCGTCCTCCTCCTCCTCGTGGTGCACCAGGAGGGAGCCCCGGCCGGGGGGCAGGGCCGTGATGGAAAAGGAGCCGTCTGCTGCGACGCGGCCCGAGGGCTTGGGCGACCAGGCCTTGGCCGCCGGCAGCCAGAGGGCCCGGAAGCCGGAGAGATCGCCTCCGTCGACGACGCCCCGAACGCTGGCCAGAGGCACGCTGGGGCCGCCCGGACAGACGAGGCGGACGTCCGTCGTCGGCATCCGGATCGGGACGGGGGGCGGCGCCCGGTAGCCGGCGGGCAGTCCTCGGACATAAACCCAGTAGGAGACGCGGCGCAGGCCGGAAACGTGGAATCGCCCG
>JAUXCH010000850.1 GCA_030618975.1 Planctomycetia bacterium | reverse complement strand
CGGCGGCCTCCCTGGCAGCCTGGATGGCCGAGTCGGAGAGGTAGCGGCGCATGGCCAGGCGCTCGCGGAGGAGGCGTCGCTCCGCGATCAACTTCTCGGCGATCACGACGACCTTGTCCGGTACGAAGGGCTTCGTGAGGTAGGCCGACACTCCGGCGTGCTTCCCCTTGAGGCGGCTCAGGGGGCTGTCGGCCGCGGTCAGCATGATCACGGGCACTTCGCGCAAGGCCTCCCGCTTCTTCAGGTTGCGCGTGAGGTCGCGTCCGTTCATCTCCGGCATCTCGGAGTCGGTGATCACGAGGTCGGGAACGGCCTGGACGGCGATCTCCAGGCCTTCGAGCCCGTCGGCCGCCTCGAGGACCTCGAAGCCCTGCTGCCTCAGCGCCTGGACGATGACCGAGCGTTGGACGCCGCTGTCCTCGACGACGAGGACCTGCTCGCGCTTCGCGGACTCCCCCCGCGAGGGGCCGAGCAGCATCTCGATGCGACTCAGGAGCTCGTTCTCGGACACCGGCTTCGTGAGGAAGTCGTTCGCGCCGACGTCGAAACCCCGGTCGATGTCGACGCCCTTCCCGCGCGCCGACAGGATCACGATGGGGATCCCCCGCGTCGACTCGACCTCCCGCAACCTCTCGCACAGCCCGTAGCCGTCGAGGTTCGGCATGTCGAGGTCGCTGATCACCAGGTCGGGCTGCGAGGCCAGCGCGACCTCGACCCCCTCGACGCCGTCGTAGGCGTGGAGAACCCGGTACCCGGTCCCCTCGAGGGCCTTGTCGACGTACGCGTGGATCACGTGACTGTCGTCGACGAGGAGGATCGTGGCGTCCCTGGCAGGCTTCGCCTCCACGGCGGTCACGACTTGCGAGTCGGCCTGCGCCCCTTCCTTCGCCTCCGTCTCCACCTTCCCGGCCCCGTCCAGCCGACTGATCCTCAGCCACGATGCCAGGAGCCGGCCCAGCTCCTCCGGTCGGCACGGGACCCTCAGGAAGTCGGAGGCGCCTCGCTCCAGGCTGCGCGATTCGGCCTCGGCGTCCGTCGAGAACGCGATCACCGGAACCGTGCGACACGTTCCGTCCAACTGACACCGGACCCAGTCGTCGAGCCCGAGCCCCTCGCCCTGCCCCTCCTGGACGAGGCAGAGGTCCACGTCCTCGGCGAGCGCGGAGAGCTCCTCGGGGCGCTCGATGCGCTGGACCGACCAGCCGAGCGCGGCGGCCATCCGTTCGAGCCCACGGCCGAAGACCGGGCTCGGCGCCGCGAGCAGCGCGCGTCCCGAAGCCGTCTTCAACTCGTGGTCCTTGTCCATCCGGCGTCCCGATTCCCGTTTCCCGAAACGCATCGTCCCCGCCCCTCAGGGGCGGCGGCTGGATTTTCGGGCTCCGCGGTCACTGTCCTCACGCGCCAAGGCGACGATCTCGCCTCCGGCACCCCATGCGGATAGACGCATGCCGGCGTGGGCCTGTCGGCCCCGCGGCCGAGCGGGCCGTAGGTGGCCCCAAGGCAGGAGGGGTACCCCTCGTTGCGTCGAACGCCCGGGGCTCTCCTGGCGAGGGCCGTACGTGCGATCTCTTGTTCTTCCGTCATCCGACCGCTACTCCCCGAGCTCGATGGCCGCTTTTGCGATCTCGCCGGTGAACCCGAAGGGATCTTGTCGTCCTCGAGGGCCGGGGTGTCGGTGTCCTCTCCGCAGTCCAGTGTCTCGTCGAGCGACATCCGGTAGTCCACCGTGGGCTTGGGACTTGCGCGCATGGAGACTTCCTGGCTTCCGAGAACACACCGAGGGGACAGGTATGCCACGAAAGGGGGGATCCCGCGATCTGCCCGAACTGACAGACCTGTCAGTTCTGACAGATCCCCTCGGGCGCCTTCCGTCCTATCCTCGCGCCGTGAACGAGGCGACGAAACCGAAGCGGGTCCCCGTCCCCCACGTGCTCGTGGCGGACGACCACCATGCGATGCGTGAGATGGTCCGTGCCCTGCTGGACGAGCAGTTCGACGTGGTCGGGGAGGCGGAGGACGGTGAGCGGGCGCTCGATATGGCTCGGGAGCTCGAGCCCGACGTCGTGGTCCTCGACATCGGCATGCCGCACGTCGACGGTCTCGGGGCGTGCCGCACCCTGAGGCGCCGCTTCCGTGAGATGCGGATCGTCGTCGTCACCATGCACGAGGAACCGGAGTTGGCGGTCGGCGCCCTGCGAGCCGGCGCCCAGGCGTTCCTGCTCAAGACCGACGGTGCGCGTGTGTTCGCCGAGGCCCTCGCAGCCGCGCTGTGCGACGAAACCTACGTGTCGCCGACCATCCGGGACGAGGTCGCGCGGCTCATGG
>JAUXCH010000600.1 GCA_030618975.1 Planctomycetia bacterium | reverse complement strand
TTGTCTTCCTAAGACCGCTTGGCCTCCGACTTCCGCTCGCGGCGGACGGCTCGTTCTTCGTGAGCGTCCCCGCGAACACGCCCCTCCTGCTCGACCTGCTCGACGCGCGCGGGAGGCTCCTCGACGCGGGCGTCACGCCGTTCTGGGTCGGGCCGAACGAGACGCGTGCGTGCATCGGCTGCCACGAGGCGCCGGACACCGCGCCACCCAACCGACGGCCGCTCGCCGTCGACCACGATCCGTTCCCGCTCTTCTCGCCCACCTGGGGAGGCGGACGGTGAAGCGGTTCCTGCTCCTCGTGCCGCTCCTCCTGGTGGGGTGGACCGTGCTCCACGTCCGCGGCGAGGCGCCCGAGGCGGCGACCGTGCATCCCTCGCCGTGGGCGCTCCTCGCGGCCCGGGAAGGGCGCATCCTCTACGCCGCCTGCGGTCCGACCGGGACGGTCGCCGTGATCGACGTCGAGGCCCGGAAGGTGATCCGACAGGTTCCGGTGGGGGGGACGCCGCGCGGGCTCGCTCTCTCGGACGACGGCGCATTGCTTGCCGTGAGCCTCGAGAGGCGAGACGAGGTCGTCCTCTTCGCCGTCCCCTCGTACGCCGAGAGGGCGCGTGTCGCCGTCGGCGCGGATCCCGAGGGTCTCGCCTTCACAGGGGACGGGTCGCGGCTCTACGTCGCGAACCGGTTGTCCCAGGACGTCTCGATCGTGGACGTCGAGCAGGGCGAGCAGACGGCGCGCGTGCGGGCCGGCCGCGAGCCGTTCGCCCTCGTGCGCTCCCCCGACGGGAAGACGCTCGCGGTGGTGAGCCGCCGGGCCGACCTCACGCCGGCGATCGAGGAGCCTCGAACGGAGATCACGTTCCTCGACGCCGCGACCGGCGACGTGCGGAGCCGCGTCCACCTGCCGTCCTGCCACCTCTGCGAAGCGGCGGCCTTCACGCCCGACTCGCGCCGCCTGCTCGTGCCCGCGATCCGCGTGCACAACCTCCTGCCGATCGTGCAGGTCGCCCGCGGGTGGGTCCTCTACGGAGCCCTGGCGGTCGTCGACGTGGAGGACGCTTCCGTTCGCGTCCTGCCGCTGCCGTACGCCAACCAGGGCTTCGCCGACCCGGCCGGCATCGCCGTCTCGAAGGACGGTGCAGGGGCCTTCGTGGCCTCGGGGGGCAACGACGAGGTCGCGCTCCTGGACCTCGAGGTCCTCCTCGCCGAAGGCGCGGAGGGCGACTTCTCGAAGACGTGGCGGTACGTGCAGCGGCGGATCCCGGTCGGCGACAACCCGCGCGGCGTGACGTGGCTGGGGCACGGGGTGGTCGACGCCGAGGTCGCCGTCTCGAACCGGCTCGACGACAGCGTCACGCTGCTCGATTCCCGAGGCGACGTCCTCGCGACGATTCCCGTCGGGCCCCGGATCCCCGACGACGAGCTGCAGCGCGGCCGGCGTGCGTTCTTCGACGCGTCGTACTGCTTCCAGGACTCCTTCTCGTGCACCTCGTGCCACCCCGAGGGTCACACCGACGGATTGACGTACGACTTCGACATCGACGGCGTGGGCCGCAACGTCCTGCTCAATCGAAGCCTGCTCGGCCTCGCGGGCACGGCGCCGTTCAAGTGGTCGGGCATCAACCCGAGTCTCCAGCGGCAGTGCGGCGCCCGCTTCGCCATGGTGCTCACGCGCGCCGACCTGTTCCCGCCGGACACGCTCGACGCCATGGCCGCGTGGATCCTCTCCCGGCCTCCGCCACGGGCAACCGCGGACCGTGGCCTGGATCCGGCGTCCATCGAGCGCGGGCGGCAGGTCTTCGCGCGGGGGCGCCGCAAGGACGGCACGCGGCTGCGGCCCGGTCAGCGGTGCATCACCTGCCATCCGCCGCCGCTCTACACGAACAACCAGGTCACCGAGGTCGGCACGCGCGGACCGCTGGACGACCACGAGGCCTACGACACGCCGCACCTGACGGGGGGCGGAAGCAAGGCTCCGTACCTCCACGACGGGCGCGCGACCACGTTGAGGGACCTGTTCGACGGCTCGCTGGCCGACCGGCACGGCTTCGTGAGCGACCTCACGCCGGAGGAGATCCGGGACCTGGTCGCCTTCCTGGAGAGCCTTTGACGACGCGGGGGCGCGGGGCAGGACGCCGTGTAGGATGCCCCCCTGCTGCCTGGGAAGCCGGCACGAGGAGACACCGTAGTCATGACCGATCGAGGTGATTGGCCCCGCATCCTGGGCCTGGTGGACGATTCCTTCTCCGCGGCCGAGCGGATCGAGCTGAAGGCGCTCGGCATGCTCGACGACGACGGCAACCTCCTCCAGATCGCGCCGGCGCCCGTGCAGGTCCCACGCGACCCCATCACGTCGCTGGACGCGCTGAACGAGGCCTACTGCTACGGCCTCCCGTCCTCCTTCACGCGCGGTCTCGCCGTGAAGATCGAGGCGGGACAGTCGATCCTGTGGATCTCCGGCACGGCGAGCATCAACGACAAGGGCGAGACCATCCACATCGGCGACTTCCGCGCGCAGACGTGGCGTACGTACTGGAACATCACGCGCCTGCTCGAGTCGAAGGGCGCCACGTGGCACGACATGGTGCGCACGACCTGCTACCTGCGTGACATCGAGCGCGACTACGACGAGTTCAACAAGGTCCGCACGCTCTTCTTCCAGTGCCTGGGCCTGGACCCGGTGCCCGCCTCCACGGGCATCCAGGCCCGGCTCTGCCGCAGCGACCTCCTGATCGAGATCGAGGCCTTCGCCGTCGTGAAGGACTAGCCCGGAGGACTTGCGTGGAAGGGCCCGGGGCCCCTCGTGCAGCGCGTTTCGGCCTGCTGGTGGCGGCGGCCGGTTCGTTCGGACCCGCCGCCGCGCTGACGCTCCTCGCCTCGAACCGGGCCGACGCGGTCGTCGAGGTCCTGCCCGCCGTCGGCCTCTCCCTGGCCGTCGTCGTCCAGTGGCTCGTGGCCCGCCGACGACCCGGCCGCCGGGGCCCGACGCTGCTGCTGGCGCTGCTCCTCGGATTGTGCGTACCGGTCCTCTACGCGGCGACCGGCGTGGTGATCCGCGCGCTGGGCGTCCCGTGGGTCGACGCCGGGCTCTGGGGAGTGGACGCGCGGTTCCTCGGCTGGCTCTTCCCCGAGGGCCAGATGTCGCTCGCGATCGACCGGTCGCCCGTGCTGGGGCCGCAGACGACGCTCGGGCGCGTCCTGACCGAGTTCTTCCAGTGGACTTACGTCACGTACTACGTCTGGGGCTACGGCCTGCTGATCCTGCTCCTGGTGCGCTTCGGGAAGGGTCGCGACCCGGACGCGCGGCGCCACCTGGGCATGTTTCTCTGCGCGTGGGTCGGCGCGTACCTCGTGAACTACGTCCTCTACGTCCTCGTTCCCGCGATCGGACCCTTCGTCGCCTTTGCGGACCGTTACGAGCACGCCCTGGAGGGTCTCTGGGCGACGACGTTCATCCGCGAGACCATCGCGGCGAACCAGGTCGTCCCCGACTGCTTCCCCAGCGGGCACACGGCGCTCTCCTGGATCACCGCGATCGTCGCGCTCCGCTTCGCCCCGCGCTACGGTCGCTGGGCGCTCGCGGCCGCGGTCCTCATCACGCTGGCCACGGTGGGCCTGCGTTACCACTACGCCGTCGACCTGGTCGCGGCGATTCCGCTCGTTCTCGTCGGACTGTGGTGGGGCGGCTTCCTGTCCCGACGCACAGAGGAGTCCCAGTCGTGAAGCGCACCCTGTTCCTGCTCGCCCTCCTGATGTTCTTCGGCTGCGGCGGTGCGGGAGGCGATGACGGGGACGACGTGCTACCCGTTCCGGAGGGCGCCGTCGAGGAGCAGGAGCCGAACGATCTGG
>JAUXCH010000773.1 GCA_030618975.1 Planctomycetia bacterium | reverse complement strand
CTTCGACGACCAGGTCTTTCACGCCCTCCTTCACGACCTGCGTCCGGATGCGCGGGTCCTCCCACCGCATCCCGCGGCGGCCTGCGTGGAGTTTGTACGAGCCGGGCTCGAGACGGGTGAAGCGAAACGACCCGTCTTCGCCGCAACGCGTGCCCGACCACCGCTCCGGACCCTCGACCGCGACGATTCCGTCCTTCACGGCCTGGCCGTCTTCGTCGACGACCCTGCCGGCGATCACGATGCCGCGTTCGAGGCGGATCTCGACGGGTGCCGGCGCCCAGTCGACGAGCGTCGCTTCCTGCACGTCGTCCCGCCGGCTGTACACGGAGACGTCGTAGATCCGCCCCGGCGTCAGGCCTTGGAGCACGAGGCTGCCGTCCGCGGCAGACTCGTAGATCGTGACGACGCGCCGCGCGGGCCGGGGGAGCCGCCGCTCGGCCGCGCGTCCGGCCTCCCTCCGCGCGAGCCGGTCGCGGGTGGACGTCTCGACCCGGAACGTGACCCCGGGCAGCGCCTGCCGGTCCGGACCGAGGATCACGACGCGCGCCGTCACGGCGCGAACGAGGCGGATCTCCACGTCTTGCGTGCCGGCTTCCACCTCTTCCAGCGGGCAGAGGAAGCGCGTTCCCGCATCGACCCCGACCACGTACAGGCCGGGCCCGAGGTAGCGAACCGTGAAGCGACCCTCGGCATCCGTGCGCCCGGCGTCCCGGGCCCAGTCGTCGTAGCGCTCCTCCGGGCCGCGGAGCGGACGGTGGACGTAAACCACCGCGCCGACGACGCGCTCGCCCTGGGGAGACACGACGCGCCCCGCGATCCGCTGCTCCGGCGGGAGCGTCACCGTGAGAACCTGCCCGTCGGCCTCGACCGGTCCGCCGCCCCCCGCGCCGAGAGGCAGGGGCCGGCCGTCGGCGTCCGCGGCGCCCGTCACGCGGACGAACAGCTCCCCCTTCTCGATCCACTCCGAGTCGTCAACGGCGGCGACGAGTCGGACCTGGCCGTCGACGACGTTCGCGAGCGACGTCGGGCGCCCGCGCACGACGAGCTGCGCACGGGCCTGCGGAACCGGATTCCCGTCCGGATCCGTGACCCGCACCACGACGACCGGCCGGGGAGGCGGGGCTTCGAACCGGAAGGTGACGTCCTGCGCGCCCGCCTCGGCCTCGACGCGCAGACTCGGACGCAGGCGCCGGTGCCGCTGCTCCGGGTGGCGTGCCAGATCGCTCACTTCGATGTGCCACGTCCCGGGGAAGAGCCCCGCGAGCACGAAGCGTCCCCCGGCGCCCGAGCGCGTCCTCGCCTCCAGCCCCGCGCGGCGCTGCGTCGCGTGGAGGGCGGACAGGAACGCCCCCTCGAGAGGAACGCCGTCCGGGTCGAGAACCCGCCCGGTGATGGTGAGCCCGCGCTCCAGGGTCACCGTCAGGGCGAAGGGCCCCGCTCCGTCCTCGGATCCCTTCACGTCGACGCCGACGGCCGGCACGTACGTCTCCGCGCGCACGCGGAGCTGGATCCTCCCGTCGCCGAACGGGCCGAAGCGTGCGCGGCCGTCGGCTCCCGTCTGCTGCCGCTCCGCATGCCACTCCGCATGCCAATCGAAGAAGACCGACGCGCCCGGGACGGGGGCCTCGGTGTCCCCGTCCACGACGAGCACCGTGAGGAAGCGCGGTCGCGCGAAGCTGAGCTCCGTCGGTGCGGCGCCGGTCTCCGGCCGCGCGACGGCGACGAGGCCGGGCTTGCCCGGCGCGTCGATGTGCATCGAGAGCCAGTGTCCGGGCACGAGATCGGTGAGCCGGCAGCGCCCGTCGGAGTCGGTGGCTGCGGCGAACGGCCCGGTGTGAGCGCGGATCGCCTCGTCGTGCAGGAAGCCCGCCTCCCCGCCCCGGGCCTCGGTCACGCCCAGGGCGAGGATCGTCGCTCCGACGACGGGTTCTCGCTCGTGATCGACGACCCGTACCACCAGCTTCGCGGAGCTCTCCACGGGCAGGTGCCTCGTCGCGACCTCGCCCGCGACGAGGGGGACCAGGAACGGATTCGGTCCACGGTGGCGGACGGTCGCGAGATCGACGCTGGCGAACCCGCCGCCCCGGACGAAGACGGCGGCCAGGCCGACCGGAACGCCCGCGATGCGGTAGCGACCGTCGGCGCCGCTGACGGCGCGCCTCGCGCCCACCGGCCACCCCCGGTGCTCCCCCGTCGCCGCGTGGACGACGGCGCCGGCCACGGGCACGCCGCCCAGCAAAACGGTCCCCTCGACGATGGCCGTCGGAACGCGCACGAACGTGAGGTCGCCGCCCTCGAACGCGCGGTCGCGCACCCGCAGGGTCCCAAACCCCTCGGCGGACGCCGAGATCACGGCAGGAACGGAGACCACGCGCAACGCGAACCGGCCGTCCTCTCCAGACTTCGTCGACGTCGTGAGCCGCGGTCCCTCCCCCGCGCGGTACGCAGCCTGGATCGTCGCGCCGCCAACCGGGGCACCGACCGCGTCGACCACGCGACCGGAGACCGTCTTCTCGGGGACGGCCACCGTCCACCTGATCTCGTCGTCCGGCGGGCCCCACGGCTCGCCCCCTTCGATTCGAAGTCCGTCCGGGGTCTCGACGCTGATGCTCGTGGGGCGGGCGGTGAGCCCGATGCGGAACGTGCCGTTCGTGAGGGTGGCGGTAAACGTCGGACCGGGAGGCGGGATCGGCTCGGCTCGCT
>JAUXCH010000488.1 GCA_030618975.1 Planctomycetia bacterium | reverse complement strand
TCTCCGTGATCATCTGCTCGATTGCGGTGCGCCGGTCCTCGATCCGACTCGGAAGCGCCTGGAGCCACCCGACCAGTCGCTGGGCGCCCTCGTCCACGAGTGCGGGGACCTGGTCCTTCAGCCCTCCGAGGATCGCGTCCTGGTGCTCGTGCACCATGGACTCGAGCCACGCGCCGATCTCCTCGGAGAACACGCCCAGCACGCCCCCCAGACGCTCGGGCGCGCGTCGCGCGATCGCGGCGATCGCTTCCAGGATGCGCCTTCGAAAGGCCTCGTCCTCCACGAACGCGCCCACGTAGGCGACACAGAGCTCTTCCACGTCCCGCTGGAACTCCGGGTGTTGCACGAGGCGCTGCAGACCGGCCACCATCTCGTCCAGGCCGGAGCCGACGAGGTCAGACTCGTGGACGGCATTGCGGATCGTCTCGCGGTCGAGAAGGTGCGCCGCGACCCCCCGGGCGATCTGCTCCGCGATGCGGTCCCGGTTCGCGGGAATCACGCCCTGGAGCAGGAAGAGCCGCTTGCGGCGCGGTCGGAAGAGCATCTTGATCGCGACCCAGTTCGTCCCGATGCCGATCAGCGCGCCCAGCAGGATCTGCTGCGTCCACAACAGCCAGGTGTCGGAGACGGACCGGCGTAGCACCGTGGCCCCCACCACCCCCAGCGCGGTGAGCAGCGTCCAGTGCGACGGGCCGAAGCGGGCACGCCGCCGGGGGGCCGGGACCGGGCCTGCCTCCCGTCGCGACCCGTTAGCCGGCTCGACGTCGGCGCCGCCGGGGACGACGATCGCGATCCACCGGCGAAACCGGGGTCCGAAGGGGGGGAGAGTCGGACGCGCCTTCGCCGTGGACGCACGCGCGCCGCGCGGCGGTCGCCCGGACGTCTCCTCCGTCTCGCGCAGGGCGTCGTAGACCTTGTACGCGACGACGGCCGCGCCGGGGATGAGGAGCCACCACATCGGCAGGAGCGTACCGCGCGCCCTGCCGGGCGTGGAGAGAGGCCGCGGAGGTGCCCGAGGAAGGCGGGGGCAGCCCCGGTCAGCCTCCGAGCGTCGTCTCGAACGCCAAGCCGGCGACCCGCTGCCTGAGCTCCTTCTCGACCTCGCGGCGCTGAGCCGTCCACCGGGCGACCTCGTCCCGCAGCGTCGAGAGGTCCTCCTCGCCGTCGGAGAGGGCCGCGACGTACTTCTCGCGGAGCCCCTGCTCCTGCTGCGAGGTCCCGAGCGCCTTCAGGTTCTCCCTCTGCCGCCCCTGGTCCTCGACGATCGCCTGGATTCGCCGCCCGTGCTCGGCGAGGCGCCGGTCGAGATCCGCCGCCTGCGTCCGGAGGGCAAGGACCCGGTCGAGCACGTCGCCGGCGGCCCGGTCGATCCAGCCCTTCGTGAGCCAGAGCGCGATCGCGTCCCGGTCGGCGTCGAGGAGCGCGAAGGTCTCCGCCTCGTCGCCCTTCTCGCTGACCACGAACCGCGTCGCCTTCCCGGGTTCGGCGGCCAGGCGGAAGCGGTAGAAGTTCTCCGTCGTTTCCACGGGCTCCGGCGTGTCCACGAGGTCCCACCCGCGGCGGAAGCCGTGCTCGAGGAAGAGATCCAGCGCCTCGTCTCCCCGATTCGCGACGACGTAGATCGTCTGCTCGACGCGATAGCGCCGAAGCGTGAGCACGCCGTCCACGATCCTCGCCGCGCGCACGTCCTGCCGGCGGCTGCGGTGGTCGACGGTGACGACGCACGAAAGCTCCACGGAATAGGGGACCAGCCGTTTCTCGTCCGGCTTCAGGGTCTCGAGCATGGACTCGCCGACGTACGCGTCACCCTCGAGCACCGTGAGCGGGCCACCCTCGAGCGTCAGCCCCGTGGTGTTGTGGAAGAGGATGGCCGAGAGGGGGTTCTTCTCGCGGACCTCCCGGTTGTAGACACAGACCCGCTCGCCGTCGAAGGGCCCCTGCAGGATCGGCACCAGCGCCGACTGGTTTCGCTTGACCGTCACGGGATTCTCGATCGCGTACTCGAAGAGATCCCCGATCTCCACCGTGCGCGTCTGGACCCGAACCGATCGGTCCCGGGCCTCGGCCCGTTGCTCGAGCATCATCGACTTCTCGGCGAGGCGGCCTCGAGCGCGGCGCATGGGCTCGGGCACCGCGTCGGCGACAGCCATCCCCGTGCCCATCTCCCGCTCGTCCAGGGCGGCGTCCCAGACCGCGTCTTCGAGCATCGGCGGCGCGTACGCCTCCTCCTCGCTGACCTCGACCACGGGCCGCCGCTTGTAGCGCGGCGAGTAGAGGTCGTGGACGAACGAGATCGGAAGCCCCGCCACGAGCGAGAGCTCCACGTCCACCCAGTCCTCGTCTTGCGTGTTGTCGACGAGCGCCCAGCCCTGGATGACGGGCTTCTCGCCCCCGAGGAGCAGGCGATAAGAGGTCTTCCAGACCGGCGTCTCGACGATGTAGCTGGCCAGGATCTCCCGCTCGCCCGCCCCCTGCGCGAAGACGGTCAGGCGCTTCAGGTCCTTTCGCTTGGCGTCGATCAGCACCTGCAGGAGGTGCTCCAGGTCCTTCCGCAGCCCTTCATCGAGGAACTCGACCCTCGCGACCTCCCCGAGGTCGAACGTCCGAAGGGCGAACCCGTCCACGAGGAGAGCGAGCCGCTTGGTCTCGACGATCCCGCTCTCGACCTCCTTCCGAACCGTCTCGATCCCGCTCGCGATTCCCTCTACGCGCTCGCCCGCCACTTCGACGGCGAGGCGCGCGCCCTTGATCTCCCCGAGAAGTCCGCTCACCGCGTTCTGGTCCGGGAGGCGAATCGCGATGTCCTCGAGCTGTTTTGCCAGGGGCGTCGTGGACTCGTAGGAGATGCTCGCGATGTGCCCGCTCGTGAGGTCCAGGGTGGTCACCGTCTTCAGGACGTCGTTCATCTCGGACGCGCGGAAGTGAAGATCGAGAGCGGCGTCGCCCGAGACCGTCCCCTGCCGCTCGAAGTAGCCGACCCCGTGCTTGTAGAGCACGACCTTGCGGATGGTGAGCATCTTGGTCCTCCCGGAGGTCACGGTACGGAGATCGAGCATCGAATGCCGGATTCGCGACGACGCCGCAGGTACCGAGGTTGTACCGGTCACCGGTGGGGTGGCCCGCGAGCCGAGGCGGGAGGATGGGGAGCGCCGCGAGGGGGGCCTTGCGGACGCGGGACGTCCCGGATGACGGGCTCGGCGCCGCCCCCCGCCCCGCCCAGGGCCCGGGCCGGGGCGCCGTCACAAGAGAGCCGGGTGCCGAAGAGGCGGGTCGGCGTCGGGTCGTCGGGCCTCTCCGGCGTCCAAGACCCCGGGGCGGGGCCTACGCTCGGTGCCCCCTCACAGGGTCGGCCAGGAGGACGGTGACATGAACCCGCGAGCGACGCCTCGGCCTGCCGCCCTGCTCGTCGTCTGCGTGCTCCTCGCGTTGCTCCCCCGTGTCGGTCGGGGGGAGCCGGAACCCGGGGACACGAAGCCGGCCGAGACGATCGCGTGGATGCACGACCTCCCCGCGGCCTTCGAGCAGGCGGCCGCCGAGAAGAAGGTCGTGATGATCTGCATCAACGCGAGGAACGCCATCGGCGAGCGCGAGGAGCCGGCGGCCAAGGGCCTCCGCGAGGTCGTGTACCTGGACCCGGCCGTGGTGGAGAAGTCGAGGAACTTCGTCTGCGTGCTCCTGACCGCCGAGGGGAGCTCCGAGGACTACGGCGAGCTCCGCTACCGGCTTGGCGTCGACGGGTTCATCGTCTCGCCACAGCACATCTTTGCCCACCCCGAACACGAGATCGGCGTGAAGCCGCTCGTGCGGAAGCAGTACTGGCCCCACGGCACGGACGAGGCGGCGGTCGAGGCCCTGCTCGCGCTCATGGACGAGGCGCTGGCCGCCTATCGCGCGCGAGAGCGTCTGCCCGACGCCCCGTCCGATCCCGGAAGCGACGACCCGGAGGGGAGGACGGCCCCGCCGTCCGGCGCGGAGCGCGCGGCCTGGATCGCAGAGCTGATCGGCCTGATCCAGGGCGAGGAGGAGGCCGTGCGACGGCACGCGCTGAGCACGCTGGTCGCACACGACGAGCAGGGCGACTGCACCGTGCCCTTGATTCCCCTCCTCGAGGAGTTCGAAGAGCGCAAGCGGGTCGACGCGTTGGTCGACGTCGTGCGGACGCTTGCGGTGCCCGAGCTCGAGGCCGCCACGCCGGCGCTCCACGAGCTCCTCAAGCACAAGGACGCCGACGTGCGGGCGAATGTCGCCGTCACCTTGGAGACCATCGGCTGCGCGGCGAGCACGAAACCCCTGCTCGCCCGCGTGAAGCGTGAGAAGGACGAGGCCATCGCGAACCACATGTACCGGGCGATCGGCCGCTGCGGCGCCGGGGATGCGGCTGCGCGGAAGAGGCTGCTGCGGCACTCGCTTCCGGGCAAGGAGGGCGATTTCGGGAGCTTCGGGCCGGTCATCGGCCTGGCGTACTTCGAGGGCGACGCGAAGCTCGCACGCTCCCTGGAAAAGCAGATCCTGAAGCTCGGCCCCCCCTTCCAGGAGGGGAAGAGCGCGCACACGTTCCTGCGAGCCGTCCTGATCTGGTGTCTGAGCGAGGTCCGGGATCCCGA
>JAUXCH010000762.1 GCA_030618975.1 Planctomycetia bacterium | reverse complement strand
CCTCGCCGAGAAGCGGACGTTCCGCCTCCGGGCGGCAAAGTAGGCCGTGTTCACCTGCACCTTCTACTCCTACAAGGGCGGCGTCGGGCGGACCCTCGCCCTCGCCAACACTGCGTACGAGCTCGCCCAGCGCGGACGCCGCGTGCTGCTCGTGGACTTCGACCTCGAAGCGCCGGGCATCGACACGTTCGAGCTCCTGGCCCCGCCCGCGCCGTGTCGCGGCGTCGTCGACTACGTCGGCGAGTACCGGAACACGCTCTCCAGCCCCGACGTACGCAAGTTCGTCTACCGCGTCCCCCGCAAGCGGATCGAGTCGAACGAACCGGGCGAGATCTGGGTCATGCCCTCCGGCCTCCGTGACGCCACGTACAGCCTCCGCCTGGGCGACATCGACTGGAAGGATCTCTACGAGAACCGGGACGGCTACCTCCTCTTCGAGGATCTGAAGGCTCAGTGGGCGGCGTCCCTGCAGGTGGACTACGTCCTCGTGGACTCGAGAACGGGCCACACGAACGTCGGCGGCATCTGCACCCGGCAGCTGCCGGACCTGGTGGTCGTGCTGTTCTTCCCCAACGACCAGAACCTCCTCGGTCTGGAGGGCGTGGTCGCCGAGATTCGTGCCGAGGCCGAGGCACCCCGGGAGAAAGAGATCAGCCTCCTCTTCGTGATGTCGAACGTCCCCGACCTCGACGACGAGGATCGGATCCTGGACGACACGATCCGCGAGTTTCGCGAGCGCCTCGGCTTCGAACGCCTGGACCAGTGGATCCACCGCTACGACAGCCTGCGCCTCCTGAGCCAGAGCGTGTTCACGAAGGACCGCCCCCGCAGTCGGCTCGCCGAGGAATACCGGCGCCTGACCGACCTGATCGCGCAGCGCAATCCCGCCGACCCGGAAGGGACGCAGGAGTAGATCTCCGGGGACTCCGCGCCGCCCCCGCCGCAGGCGAAGAGCAGGGGGAGGAGGAGGAGCAGCAGCAGGCGGCCCCGGGCCAGGTCGAACGGCACGCCCGGAGCCGGGTCGCCGGGCTTGCCCGGAGCGGGGTCGACGGGTCGTCGCATCGGGTACCGGTCCCTCCTTCTACCGGACGGGTCCGGGTGGCACACTCCGCCCGGGAGCGCTGCCATGACCCGACTCCTCCTCCGCCGTTCGCTCGTCGCGTGCGCCGCCGTGCTGCTGCTCGCGGGCCTCGGCTTGAACGCCGTCGCGAAGGAAGGCCTGCCGCGGGTCCGTCGCAAGGCCGAGTTCAAGTACGTCGACCAGCCCGACGACGCCGAGGCGGAGAAGTTGCTGCCGAAGCTCTTGAAGAAGTACGACACCCCGAAGAAGTGCGAGGGGCTCCTCAAGGTGCTCAGGAAGCGATCGTACCCGGGCAAGGTGCCGGGCCGGATCACCCTCGAGCACGCGTGCTCCGACGGGAAGACGCGCCAGTTCACGATCCTCGCTCCCTCGAAGTACTCGAGGCGGAAGCCGACGGGCGTGCTGTTCTTCCTCCACGGCGCGGTCAGCCAGCGGCCGCCGGGCGGCGGCGCGAACGAGGCCGGCATGTTCGCGCCGGCCGTCAAGCGGTTGGGCCTGATCGTCGTCGGGCCGTCCACGTACGAGCGGGTGGGCTGGGACGCGCCCGCCTGCCGCGGGCTCGTCCACCACGCACTCGAGGTGGTGAAGCAGCACTACAACGTCGATGAGAACCGGGTGTGGCTCGCCGGCGACTCCGACGGCGGGCGGGGCGCGTACGTGCAGGTCGAGACGGGCGCCACGTTCTTCGGCGCCGCCGTGCCGGTGATCGGCGCGCCCGGCGGCGTCACGCGCTTCCTCAACCTGAAGAACGTGCCCTTCTTCGCGATCAACGGGGAGACGGATACGACGTTCCCCGTCGCGCGCGTCCGGTCCCTGATCGAGGGCATGCAGGCGCTGGGGATCGACGTCGTCTACAAGGAGATCGCCGGCCAGGGACACCAGCCGCGCTTCTTCCTCCAGTACAGGGACGAGGTCTGCGACTTCCTGGAGGCCCATCCGCGCGAGCCGTTCCCGAAGACCGTCCACTGGCAGGTGGACCCGAACAAGGACGACTTCGGCGGCGGCTTCCCGGCCGACACCTTCCGGTGGATCCGGATCCTGGAGGCGGGCAGCACGGAGAGCAACGCGACCTTCGAGGATCCCCAGGGCAACCTGCTGCGGCGGGGCTTCCCGCGCATCGAGGCCGCGTACGAGGGCAACCGGATCGACGTGAAGACGAAGGGGGTGAGGCGCTACGCGGTGCTCGTCTCGCCGGACATGCTCGACCTCTCGAAGGAGATCGAGATCCACACGAACGGGCACGAGTCGTTTCGGGGCACGGTGGAGGCCGACGCGCGCGTACTCCTCGAGGAGGCCCGCCGCTTCAAGGACCGCCGACTCCTCTTCGTGAACCGCCTCGAGATCTCCGTCGACCCGTGACCTGCAGGTTGGGGTCATCTCTAAGAGGACCCCGCGTGTCAAGTCCCGAAACTGCCTCTCCATACTCTCAACGCCGACGGCCTCATCCTCCTACCGTCGGAGCGTGTTCGCTGCCCCTGCGCCCGTCAACCCGGGAGGTGGTGAGGGCGGGAGCCGGTGATCACGTAATCCCGGGAGACCGGGAGCCGTTCCTTCCTCAGGTTTCATCCGCGAACGGACTTGAAACCGTAGGGACTCAAGCCCGGGAGACCGTGAATCCGACCTACTTTGAGTGGGATGCGAGTTCCAATCATCGGGGG
>JAUXCH010000845.1 GCA_030618975.1 Planctomycetia bacterium | reverse complement strand
CGCGCGAACACGATGCTCTTGCCATCCGGCGTCCACACCGCATCGCAGTGGACGTACGCGGGGTCGTCGGCACCGGGCAGTGCCTTCATCTCGTCGGTCGCCCTCGAGTACCAGGCGAGGATGCCGCGCGTCGGATAGAAGACCTGCAGGAACTTGTAGTCCGTGAAGTTCGAGACGTAGAGCGCCTCGTTCAGCGTCGTGATCACGTACGCGCCGTCCGGGCTGATGCGAGAGAGGAAGCCGATCGTCTTGTGCCCCTCGGGCTTCCCGGAGAACGCGTTCCAGGAGATCACCTCCCCGGAGCCGATGACCGTGTTCGGCTTGAGCGGCGCGAGCGCATAGGCGCCCTTGTCGCCCTGCGGGCCGTCCACGTCCATGCCGAGCATCCTGCCGTCCCGCGAGAAGGAGTGGCAGTTCGCGCAGGCCGGCATCCCCGTCAGCACGACCTTGCTCTCGGGACGCGTCACGTCCTTGAGGCGCCAGGAGATCAGGCGGATGGCGCCCTTGGCCAGCGGCTTGATGACGCCGGTCTGCGTGCGGGACGGCATGAGCGGAACGTCGCGGTAGAAGATCGGTGCGCCGACGGGGTCGGCGGACGTCATGAGGGTCATCTGGCCACGGGAGAGGATCTTCCCCGGGTCGCCCGACGCGAATCCCCGGAACGTGACGAACGCGAACACCTCCTTGGAGAGTCCCTGCAGGTCGGCCCACCGTTCCTTGTCCGGCGTCCAACCGAGCGCCGACTGCTGGTACTCGGTGCCCGCGTAGACCTCGTTCGTGGGCCCAAGGGTCACGGGATCGATCTCTCCCGCCGGCGGGGGGACACCAGGGATGAGGATCAGGCGTTTCGCGTCGTGCTTCTCGAACGTCACCTCTACGAGCCAGGTATCGACCTGCTCTGTACCGTCGTGCCAGAGGAACGTCGGCGGGACGAAGCCCGGCGGGAACACGCTGGCGTCCAGCGGGTAGTCGATCTTCAGCTGACCGACCTCCGTCGTCTCCCCCATCGCCCCGAGCAGCTTCTGCCGCACGCCCTCGAGACCGTTGTTCGCCTGCGCCTCGGTGATGTCCACCTCGCCCTCTTCGACGAGCAGGGCCCTGATCGCCGGACCGTCGAGAGCGGCGGACGGGACCTCCTCGTCGCCGCTGACGGCGTGGACGGCGATCACCGCCATGAGGCCTAGGACGATGACGGCGCTGGTCAGGTGGGATCGCGTGCGCATGGGCTCGATACTCCGGGAGGAGGGTATCGCGAGACCGTACGGCGCGGGTGGATTCCGGCACGGTAGGCTTGGTCCCATGGCTCGGCTCGTATTCCTCCTCGCACTCCTCGGCACGCTGGTGCTGCCGAGCGTTGCGGAAGAGGCCGAGGAACCCGAGCTCTGGATCGTCGAGCGGCTGGTGAACGCCACGGTCGCAGAGGCGATCGAGACGATAGCTGATCTCGGAGAGCTCGACGTCTCCGTAGAGGAACGAGTTCGCAAGCGCCGCGGACGGTGGACATCAACGGAGCTACGCGCCACGACATTCGGGACCTTCTGTTCGAGTTCTCGACGCACCCATCCTACGGCTGCGGATCCTTGCCGTCTTCCCCTCGGCCCCGGCGGCGGCACCATGCAGGCATGAGCACCAAGCCCCGGCAGCGCACTTACGACCACCGCCTCGTCCGGCTGGTCCAGGAGACGGGTGACACAACGATCGCAACCCACATCGGCGACCCGCGCTCGACCGTGGCAGGCTGGCTGAAGCGCGCTCCCCAGGAAGTCACCACCGCGCCTGGAGGGGACGCCTCGGCCGCCGAGCTTCGAGTTCGCGTCGCCAAGCTCGAGAAGCGCGTCGCTCGCCTGTCGGCCGTCCTTCGCGTCTTCTTCGCGCTGTTTTGCCTGCTCTAACCCGACCTCACCCGACTCCGCGTCCCCCCTCCCGCGCCCTCTTGTCACTTCACCGTAGCGCGCTGCCTCCTCCTACCGCTACGCGACCCAGTGAGTGAATCGATCCCGCGAGATCGGGTACTCACTCGCACAATAGCCGAGTGCTAAACGGCTCTCGGTTTCGGTCGCAGAGCGGACCCCATTCCGACCCTTCCTGTTAACTCGCGCCGCCTCTCGGCCATCGACAGAGAGTTCGAGAGGCGGGCGGAGAGTCCGTGTGTTAAGCGGCGGGGCGGGCGAGAGCGTCCCCCACCGCGGGTCCTGCGAACCGCCGTGCAACATGGGCGCAGAGCGCGAGTTGTGGCGACCGTCGGCGGGGCCTGGAATCGGGCCTCTCGCACAGCGACCGGCGCCTCTCTGGTGCCAACGAGAGAGTGGCTCCCCGGTCCGACCACGGGGTCGAGCACTCTCTGCTCTCGGGAACCTTCGCGG
>JAUXCH010000062.1 GCA_030618975.1 Planctomycetia bacterium | reverse complement strand
TTGGGGCACGTGAACGACGCGTCGCTTCGTGAGCTGTTCAACGGTGACCGGATGCGCGCGCTCCGGCGCGCGCACGTGACGGGCGACCTGCCTCCGATCTGCGCGCGTTGCACGGAGTACCCCACGGACGCGGCGGCGCCGCGCTTCTCGACCCCCGAGGAGGCCTCGCGGTGGGAACCGAGGCGGGCGTCGTGATCGGCTGGAGACGCCAGTACGGAGACGTCCTGCGCGATCGGGTGCTGGGTGGCGACGTGCGGGGGGTATTCGATCTCGGCATTCGCTGGCTGGGCACCGCGCTCGGCCGGACACGGCCGCTGGTCGGCCCCGCGCTGGGCACGCTGCTCGTCACCTATAGGTGCGACCTCCGCTGCCGCGTGTGCCGTCTGCCCCAGCGCGCCGCCGCGCGCCGCCTGGCGGGGGACCGGGAGCTCGACGAACGCGCGCTCCGGGGCGTCCTCACGGACATGCGTGCGATCGGCACGGCGGGGGTCGGCGTGAGCGGCGGCGAGCCGATGCTCAGACCCGACGTGGAAGCCCTGCTCGCTCACGGAACGCGGCTCGGCATGCACATGCACCTGAACTCCGACGGGTTCCGAGTGGCCGACGCCGCGACGGACCTCGTGCGCACGGGCATGCGGTCGGCAAACGTGTCGCTCGACGGCGCGACCGCCGCGGCGCACGACGCGGCGCGCCGGCGTACCGGTGCGTTCGAGACCGCGCTCGAGGCTCTTGCGGCGCTGCGCCGGGCGCGCGGTGCGCGGCGTACCCCGCGCGTCACGGCGGTCACGGTGCTGACCGCGGCGAACGTAGCGCACGTCGAGGCGGTCGCCGACGTCGCGCGCGAGGCCGGCGCCGACCGGCTGGGCATCCTCCCCGTCCACGACTTCGGCCAGGGGGAGACCCCGCCCGATGCGGCGTCCCTGGCGGCCGGCATGGACGCCCTCCACCGCCTGCACGCGTCAGGCTTCCTCGACAACAGCCTCGCGTACGTCGACCTCGTGCCGCGCGCCCTCTCGGGGGGCGAGAGCCCCTTGCGCTGCTACGCCCCCCAGGCGAGCGTGGTGGTCGACTGCTACGGCGACGTCTACCCCTGCTTTCCCCTCATGGAGCGCGGCGAGCCTGTGGGACGGATTCCCCTGATCCGGTCGTGGCGCAGCCCCGCGTACGAGGCTGCGCGGCGGCGTCTCGCGTCGTGCCGCGCGTGCCTCTGGAACTGCCACGCGGAGCTCAACCTGGTGCTGCCGCAGCCCCGTCGCCTCTCGGGGAGGGTGGGATGAACCTCGGGTCGGCCAAGATGCTGGATCGGGTGCTCGGAGGGGTGGCCGGACGCGCGATCGGGTGGGGGGACGTTCTCGGCGAGTGGCTGCGCCCACCCCGGCCGGTGGACGCGGTCGAGCACCTGCTGGTCGTGAAGTTCTGGGGGCTCGGAAACTGGGCCCTGCTCCGTCCCGTGGTCCGCGACCTCGCCGCGCGCTGGCCCGCGGCGCGCGTCACCATCGCGACGCTGGAGGGGAACCTCGAGCTGGTCGAGGATCTCGCCGACGACGTGCTCCTCGTGCGCCCTCGCGGTTTCGGGACCGTCACGACCGATCTCCTGCGCGCGGTCGCGACGCTCAGGCGTCGGCCTCCGGACCTCTCCGTCGACTTCGAGCAGTTCGCACGTGCCGGTGCGCTGCTCGCGCGTCTCGGGGGATGCGCGCAACGCGTCGGGTTCCGTTCCGGCGCGGCGGGGCGCGACGCGCTCTACACGGTCCACGTCCCGTTTCGTCGCGACGTCCACGTCAGCCGCTCGTTCCGCGACCTCGCGGAGGCTGCGGGCGTGCCCCGGGCTCCCTACGCGCCCGGGGCGCTCGAGCCCACGGTGCGTGGCCGGCGGGAGATCGCGCCGTACCTGCCCTCCGGGCCCTTCGTGATCCTGCATCCGGGCAGCGGGGACAACTTCCCGGGCCGGCGCTGGTCGGAGGCAGGATTCGCCGCCGTGGGCCGGCAGGCGATCGTAGAGGGCCACGCCGTCCTGGTGACGGGGGGACCGGCGGAAGCCGACCTCGCGTCCCGCGTCGCCCGGTCCGTCGGACGAGGAGCCGTCCCGCTCGCGGGCCGCCTCTCGGTCGGCGCCTTCGTCGCACTGCTCGCGCGCGCGCGCGTGGTGGTTTCGAACGACACCGGCCCCGTCCACCTGGCCTCGGCGCTGGGCGTTCCCGTCCTCGCCGTGTTCGGCCCGAACACTCCCGTGCTCTACGGTCCGCTGGCCCCGGGCTCCCGAGCCTTCTACCGCGCGCTGCCGTGCAGTCCTTGCCTCACGACGACGAACTACCGCTCGAGCCGTTGCCGGATCCACACGTGCACGGCGTCCATTCCCGCAGGCGAGGTCACGGGCGCGCTCCGGCGTTTCCTCGCTCCGACGGGTGAAAGGGTGACGCGATGGCCCGGCACCTCGCCCTGAGCGCGCTCGGTCTGGTGGTCCTGGCGGTGCTCGCGCACGGGGCCGGCCTCGACGGCGGGTGGGTCTACGACGACCACCGGTTCGTGGAGCGCAATCCCGCGCTCGCCACGTTCGACCCGGCCGCCTTCTTCCTCGACCCGTCCACGGCCTCCGCCGCAGGCGGCATCCAGCACGACGTCTACCGCCCGCTCCGGACGGCCTTGTTCTCCGTCGAGTGGCACCTCTTCGGAAACGCCCCGAGAGCGTGGCACGGTGTGAGCCTCTGCCTGCACGTGATCGCCACGTTGCTCCTCTTCCGGCTCCTCCTGCCGCTCGTCGGACGCGTGTGGCCGGCGGCGCTCGCGGGTGCCGCGGTGTTCGCCGCACACCCCGCCGGCGTCGAGTGCGTCGGGTGGATCTCGAGCCAGGGCGACCTGCTGGCGGTCGTTCTCATGCTGCTCGCGCTCGTCGTGCTGGAGAAGGGGGGCGGGCTCCGGACGCTGACGGGCACCGCGCTGGCCGCATTGGCCTGCCTTGCCAAGGAGTCGGCGCTCGTGCTGCCGGCGCTCCTGCTCCTGCGCGATCTAGCGCTCGTGGGCGCGGAAGCCCCGTCGCGCCGCACGACGTGGCTCCGCACCGGCCTGCTGGGCGCGGTCTCCGTCGGGTTCCTGCTCTGGAGACTGTCCGTGATCCCCGGCCTGGCCCAGGTGGCGGAGTTCCCCGGCGGGAGCCGCCTCGCCGCCGCCCGGGGTGCCCTGGCGGGCCTGGCGTGGTACGCGCGCGACCTCCTCTGGCCGGCGGGTTTTCCCTTCGCCCTCCACCTGCCCGTGCCGACGTCCGCGTTCGAGCCCGCCGTGATCCTCGGTCTGGGCCTGCTCCTGACCCTCGTGCTCGCGGGGGTCTGGGGGCTCGCCCGCGGCCGCGGCCTGCTGGCGCTTGCGGCGCTCGGCGCACTCGCCTGCCTCGTGCCCGTCTCCAACGTGATCGTGCCGCTGAAGGCCGTCGTGGCGGAACGGTTCCTCTACCCCGTCCTCCTCTGCTTCGCGGCCGGCATCGCCTACAC
Organism: Planctomycetia bacterium; assembly: GCA_030618975.1. Taxonomy (GTDB): domain Bacteria; phylum Planctomycetota; class PLA2; order PLA2; family JAEUHO01; genus JAUXCH01. Next base: position 8,817 of record JAUXCH010000062.1, on the reverse strand, counting down.
GCTGACTCGCGTCCCGGCCTCGCGTCGCGGGTGGGGCCTGGGCGTCGTCGCCGTCGGGGTGGGCGCCCTCGTCCTGGTGGCGAACGACCGCGCCCGTTCCTGGGCGGACGACGCCTCGCTCTGGGAGCGCGTGCTGCAGGAGCGGCCGAGCGAGATGCGTGCCTACGAGGGGCTGGGCTTCGAGTACCTGCGCCAGGGCCGGATCCGGGACGCGGAGATCGCCTACCGGTCCTACCTCGAGTCCAACCCCGCGGACGGCAAGTCGATGCGGTTGCTCGGCGACGCGTTCGGAGAGGTCGCCGCTTCGCTGCGCCTCGTCCACCCCGAACCCGGGGAGACGACGACGCGCGGCGGGCGTCGCCTCGCGCGCATGGCGCAGCTGAGGATGTACGGGAACGCCCTCCTGACCTGGGAGCGCATCGGCCTCGTGCGCGGGCGCGGGTCGGAGGACATGCGGCGCAGCACCTACGTCAAGATCATGGAAGCCGCCTGGGACCTCGGCGACCTCGTGAAGGTCAAGGAGGCCAACGACGCCCTGATCGCCCTGGAGGGCGTGGACCCGACCGACCGGGATGCGGTGACAGGGGGGGCGGCCTTCGCCACGCGTCGCGCCCGCCTGGACCTGGCCCTCAAGGCCGTGACGAGCCGGCTGCCCCGGGAACTGCCGCAGGATCTGCGCGAGCGGCGCGCGGCCCAGCGCGCGGTCCTGCTCCGAGACGTTTCGATCCCCGCCCAGGTCTCGGACGCCGAGGCGCTCTCCAAGCTCCTCCCGCTCTACCGCGATCTCGCCGGCGAGGAGGCGGCGGACCTGCACGTGCACCTGAAGATCGTCGCGATCCTCGATGCGCTGGGGCAACGAGGCGCGGCCGAGCGCCTGATGGAGGATCTGAGGCGCGAGTACCCGGACCACCCGTTCTTCACGGGGGGCGCCCGTTGAGTCTCCGGGCCGCGCTCGAGGCGTACGCGGGGCTCGGCGCGCGGATCCTCGCCACCCGCTTCGGCTCGACGCTGCCCTTCAAGATCACGCTCGCTCTCACGGATCGCTGCGACTGCCGGTGCGCCGGGTGCTTCATCTGGAAGAAGCCCAAGGGACACGAGATCACGCCCGGCGAGGTCGCTCGTGTCCTCGCCGGTGTCCCCACGATCCGGTGGGTGAACCTGACCGGCGGTGAGCCGTTCCTGCGCGACGACGTGCCCGAGATCGCGGCGGCCGCGCTCCGGGCCCTGCCCCGCCTCGCCGTCCTCGACCTGCCGTCCACCGGACAGTGCGTCGAACGGATCACGGAGGACGCGCGGGCGATCGCCGCGCTCGGGATCCCCCGCTTCTACGTCACGCTGAGTCTCGAGGGCCCGGAGGCGCTCCACGACCGTCTGCGGGGGCGTGAGGGGGCGTTTGCGCGCATGGTCGAGACGTTCGCGCACCTGAGGCGCGAGCCGGGCGTGCGGGTCTACCTGGGCATGACCCTCTCCGAGACGAACGCGCATCTCGTGGACGAGGCCCTGCGCGCGGTCCGTGCCCGGCTGCCCGCGTCGGCCGGTTCCGTCGGGTGGCGCGACCTCCACCTCAACGTGTTCACCCAAAGCGACCACTACTACGCCAACGCCGAGAGCGACCTGCGCGCTCCCGCCGGCATCGGCGACGTCCTGTCGCGCGCGCTCCGCGCCCGCGACCCGTCTCTCGAGCCGACCGACCGGATCGAGAGCACGTACCTGCGCCTGCTCGAGGAACACCTGCGCACGGGTCGCAGCCCCCTCCCGTGCCGCAGTCTCTCCGCCAACGTCTACGTAGCGCCGAACGGCGACGTCTACCCGTGCACGGTGTGGAACCGACGACTCGGCAACGCGCTGGAGACGCCGCTCTCCGAGATTCTCGCGAGTCCGGACGCCGAGACGGCACGCAGGATCATCGCACGCGACCGGTGTCCGGGTTGCTGGAGCCCGTGCGAGGCCAACCCCACGATCGTTGCCGCGGCGCCCGGGAGTCTCTGGCGCCGTCCGCGCAGACGCTAGCCCCCGGAGAGATCCAACAGGCGATCCGCGAGGACCACGGTGTCGAGCCGCATCGCGCGCGCCGATGTCAGGGCCTGCTCCGCGTCGTTGACGATCGGCTCGCCGCGTCGATTGAAGCTCGTGTTGAGCACCGCGGGGGGCTCGCCGCGTGCCTCCAGGGCGTGCAGGACGTCCGAGAGGAACGTGCCGTTCTCCCGTTCGACCGTTTGCACGCGCGCCGTGCCGTCCACGTGGATGCCGCCCGGTACGCGTTCGCGTCCCGCCCCGGTCGCCTCGAACGTCAGGATCATCCACGGGCTCGGCACGAGGCCTTCGAAGAGGTCGGGGTCGTCCTCGTAGATCACGGGCGCGAGCGGGCGCCAGTCCTCCCGCCCCTTGTGGGCGTTCAACCGGTCGCGGATCGCTTTCGTGCGCGGCGAGGCGAGGATGCTCCGCGCGCCGAGCGCCCGCGGACCGAACTCCGCGCGACCGCGTGCCACGCCCACGAGCCGCCCACCGGCGATGCGCGCCGCCACGGCGTCCGCGAGGTCGTCCACCGTCTCGTCCGCGTCGCCCAGTGTCGCGCGCGCTTCGCGAGGCGTCAGGTCGTGCCCGAGGTGCAGGGTGGAGAGGGGGACGGGGCAAGCGCCGGTCTCCCGTTCGTGGACGGCCGCCGCGGCCCCCCACGCGGCGCCGGCGTCTCCCGCCACGGGGAACGGCTGGACGGGCACGTCGAGCTCGTGGAGGAGTCGCGCGTTCAAGGCGCAGTTGAGGAAGAGACCGCCGGCGAGTGCGAGCACCGGAGCCGACGTGCGTGTCACCAGATCCCGGGCCGTCCGGAGGAAGGCATCCTCGACGGCGTCCTGGATGCCCCGGGCGACGTCCGCGTCGCCGGGCCGCAGCGCTTCGTCCGTTCCGCGCGCGGGTCCGACGGCGTCGAGGAACGCGTCGCCGTAGAGACGCGCGTGGCCCCAGGGGAAACCGAAGGCGCGTACGTCGATCCGAAGCAGGCGCTTTGCGTCGTAGGCGAGGAGGGACCTCGCGAACCGGGCGCCCTTGGCGTCGGGGTCTCCGTAGGGCGCGAGCCCCATCGTCTTGCCTTCGTCGCTCTCCGGACGGAAGCCGAGCCACTGCGTGACCGCCGCATAGGCCTTGCCTGCGCTGTGCGGGTAGACCGCGCGGTCCAGCAGGCGCAGCCCGTCTTCGGTCGCGTGCCAGCGGGCGGTCGTGGTCCACTCGCCCATGCCGTCCGCGGTGATCACGGCCCCCCGGCCGTCCGGCAGGGCGAGCCGGGCGGACGCCGCGTGAGCCCGATGGTGCGGCACGCGCACGAGCGGTGCCACGAGGCCTTCACCGGCGAGCGCTGCCGGGAGGCTCCGCATGGCGCGCAGGTAGGAGACGCGTCCCGGCAGGTCGTCGTGGGGCCGCTCCCGGAGGAATGCCAGGGAGCGGGGCAGATGCGCCAGGACGTGCAGGGCCTTGCGTCCCCGCGCCATCCCGGGCGACCAGGGAAACGCGATGCGATCCACCCTCCCGGGGCCGAGGTCCGCCGCCTCGAGGGCCGCGCGCAACGCCCCACGGGGGAAGGCCCCGCTGTGGCGACACCGATCGTATCGCTCCTCGCTCGAGGCGAACACAGTACGACCGTCCACGAGGAGGACGGCCGCGGCGTCGTGGCCAAAGGCGTTGAGACCGAGGACGATCAATGCTGGGGCGTGCTCCTCGGTGGACCGTCGCCCTTCACAGGGCGTTTGACGACCGGTATCGTACCTGCCGCGGGTCGGGGGCCCGCGTGGTTTGGAACGGATCCGCCATGGATCGTCCCCCGAGGCGGCCTGTGGAGTGTGCATGCCTGAAGGTCTTCCTGCTTCCGTCCGCCTCGTCCTCGTCACGGACCTCGAGTTCGTGCGGGTGGCACGCAAGATGCTCGAGGGCCTCCTTCACGGGCAGGGGTGGGAAGAGGAGGTGGTCGAGGAGGTCGCGCTCGTCGCCACGGAGCTCGTGCAGAACGCGATCGAGCACGGATCGGAGAACGACGGAACCGAGACCGTGGAACTCGAGATCCGGTTGGAGGACGCCGTCGTCGTTCTGGACATGATCGACCCGGGGACCGGCAAGGACCCCAGCCTGCTCCTGCACCGCGACGTGACGCAACCCGTCCCGCTGGATGCCGCGCGCGGTCGCGGGCTCTTCCTCGTGAACCGCCTTGCGCAGCGATTCGAACGCAGTCGCGAACCGGGCGGTGGGTGCCGCGTGCGTGCGCGGATGGAGGCCGACGCCTGATGTCTTCGACGAACCCCTTCAGCGGCGATCCGGAACGCGATCGTCGGAACTTTGCGATCCTGATGAATGCGATCGCCGACCTGTTCGGACCGCGCGAGCTCCGGGACCTGATGCGCAATGCCGTAGATCGCGCCATCCTCGTGACGGAGGCCGAGCGTGGCATCCTCCTGCTCGACGCGGGCGATGGCACCGTGCCCGAGGTCGCACGGGACAACAAGGGCATCGATCTCCCGCTCACGCAGCGCTACAGCCAGACCGTCGTCGAACGGGTGGCCTCGTCGGGCGAGGCCTACAAGACGGTCGATGCCGCCGACCCCACCGCCGCGTCCCTCGGCGCGTCCGTGCTCGAGCTCAAGCTGCTGTCCATCATGGCCACGCCACTGGTCGTGAAGGGAGAGCGGCTGGGCGTCCTGTACGTGGACTCCACGGTCCACACGAAGGAGTTCACGCACGCGGACTTCGAGCTCTTCCGCACGCTCGGTGAGATGATCGCGATGGCCGTGCTGGTCGCCCGGTTGAATGCCGAGGCGGCCGAGAAGCAGCGGATCGAGCAGCAGATCGCGCTTGCGGGCGCCGTGCAGAGCCGGCTGCTGCCCAAGAACCCGTCACCGCCCCCCGGATACGACGTCGCCGGTCAGGGACGTCCCTGCGAGGAGATGAGTGGCGACTACTACGACGTGATCCCTCTCGCCGACGGACGCGTGGCCCTGGTCGTCGGCGACGTGAGCGGGCACGGCATCGGCCCGGCGCTCTACATGTCCTCCACGCGCGCGCTCATCCGAGGGCTCATGGGGGAGGGCCGCGACGCGCTGGAGGTGGTCGGGAGCCTCAATCGCTTCCTCGCACAGGACATGGAGGACAACTCCTTCATGAGCCTGTTCCTCGGGGTCCTGGATCCTGGATCCCGCCGGCTCACGTACGCAAGCGCCGGCCACAACCCCCCGATCCTCCTGCGCGCGACGGGCAGCATCGAGGAGCTCGGTTGCACGGGACCGGTGCTCTCCGTTTTCGAGGACGCATCCTATCGCCTGTCGGATCCGATCGAGCTGGGCTCGGGCGACGCACTGGCTCTCTACACGGACGGCATCTACGAGGCGCACGCCGAGGACGGCTCGATGTACGGGGAGGAGCGCTTCCGCGAGTCGCTGGAACGTCACGTCCGTGCCGGAGATTCCGCGGCAGGGGTCGTGGACGGCGTCCTCGCCGACCTCGACGGATTCTGTCGTGGACGCCCGCTGGACGACGACATCACGTTCCTGGTGCTTCGCGTCAGGTGATTCCGGCGCCCCTCGTTGCTATCCTCTGCGCATGTTCCGCCCCGCCGTATCGACCCCCTGCGCGATCTTCTGCCTCCTGGCAGGCCTGCTGTTCGCGGCGTGCGGCGAAGACCCTGTCGCCCCGGGTCGTCCCCACCGCGCCGCTCCCGGTAGCGAGGACGCCGGAGGAGGGGTGGAGCCCCGGGCGGACCCGGCGCGCCCGTCCCCGAGCAATCCCGCCGCCTGGATCGGGCGCCGACCGCACATCTCGCTGCTCCTGATTGCGGGGCAGCGCGGCAAGTTGAAGCCCTGCGGCTGCAGCGAACCCCAACTCGGCGGCATCGAGCGCCTGGCGGCCCTGGTCGAGCTCGATCGCCGCCGTGCCGGCGAGGGCTTTGGCGCTCTCTCCCTGGGATGGTCCCTGCTCGACGTCGGCGAGGCGCAGTCGGAGACGAAGGCCAGCCTGTACCGGGCGGCGCTGGAGGTCATGGGCTTCGATGCGCTCGTGCTCGGGACGACCGACCTCCACGTCCCGGCGCTCGCGCAGCCCTTTCTCGACGGCCGGGCCTACGATCGTCCCGCGCCCCCCGCGAACGTACCGCTCGCGCGAGAGGACTCGGAAGACGGCCGCCCGGGCCCCGGCACGGGCGCCCTGGCCCTGGCGGCCGATACGGAGCCTTTTGCCACGTTCGAGGTGCGGGGGCTCACCGTGCGCGCGTTGAGCATCGTCGATCCCGAGCAGGGGCCCGAGCTCGGCGACGTTGCCGAGGTCGTCCTGCCGCCAGGGGGCGCGTTGCAGCTGCTCACGCCGAGGCCGGACGAGTTGTGGGTGGTGAGCACGGATGTCACGGGCGCCGGCATGGGGGACCTCAGCGAGGCCGTACGCCGACTGGGTCCCGCCGTCATCCTCGACCTCGCGGGGGCGGTCGGTGTCGAGCATGCCGAGAACGTGCGCCTCGCGGACGGTCCGCTCATCGTGACGCTCGCGGAGTGGGGCAAGGAGGCCGGCATCCTCGACCTCGATCCACTGCCCCCCGAGGAGGGGGGAGGCTGGAGCGCCACGTACCACGTCCTGCCCCTCGATGCATCGCTCGAGACGCGCCCGAGTCTGCTCCGCGAGAAGGTGACCGCCCTGATCGACGTGTACAAGCGTGCCGTGCGCGAGCGTGGCTACCTGGCGGCCTTCGGCACGTACCCGGACGAGAACGGCATCGCCTACGTGGGATCCGCGCGCTGCGCCGTGTGTCACCCCGGGATCTACCGGGAGTGGCTGACCACGCCGCACGCCACGGCACTGGGTACGCTCGAGGCGAAGCGCTACCACTGGGATCCGGAGTGCATTCGCTGCCACGTGGTAGGTTTCGAGCGGTTCCCCGACGGACGCTGGGGGCGCTTGGAGGGGGGGTTCCTGGATCCGGAGCGTACGCCTCACCTGGGCGGGGTCGGTTGCGAGTGCTGCCACGGCCCCGGCGAGGCCCACGTCGACAGCCCCCTCGACAGGAGCCTGTGGTCCGAGGGCGGTCCGAACCGCCGCCACCCCGGGAGGCGGGGTTGCACCATCTGCCACGACATCGAGAACAGCTTCGGCTTCGCCGAGCACTACGAGGAGGAGTTCCTCCCCCGAGCCGATCACCGCGACGTGCCGAGCGACCGCCGGGTGGTCTACGCGGATCGCTGAGCGGCCGTCCAGGCCCCCTTGGGGGCGTGCCATTGGGGGAGGCCGCCCCATCGGCCGATAGGATGGTCGGGAGCATGAGCGCGAAGCAGGATCGATCGTCGACGCCGGCCCCGCCGGCCACCGGGAGCGCGCCCAGGACGCGCTGGGTGATCGTACTGTCGAGCCTCCTGACCTTGGCCGTCATGGCCGGTGTCATCGCGGTCGGTCTCGAGGGCGGCGAGGAACCCGAACGGGGGGATCGCGCGCCCGGACTCCATCCCGACGCGGCGGGGCGGCTTCGCGAGAGGGGTGACCCCGATCGCGATCCTGGCGGCGTGGCCGGTGGGTGCCCCTTCGACCCGGACCGTCCGCCCCGCATGACGTTCGATCTCCCGCCGGCCGGTGTGGACTTCGGGGCCGTGAAGCAGGGCGTGACGCTGGAGCGCGAAGTCGTCTTCCACAACCAGGGGAGCGGCCCCCTCTGCATCCGGCGAGTGGACAGCGGATGTGGCTGCATCAAGGCGCGGCTCGTGGGCGAGCAGCACCGCTATGAGGCGGGCGAGTCGGGCGCAGTGCGCGTCACGCTCGACACGCGGGGGCGCGACGGTCTCCAGACGAAGACCGTCACGCTCTACACGAATCTGGTGGACGACCCACTTCGCAAGTTCAGGGTGCGCGCCTCCATCACCCTGGGCATGCGCGTCGGACCGAGTTTTCTCAACTTCGGCCGCGCCACGGCCGGACATCCCGCCAAGGCCACGGTGCGGATGCGAACGCCCAAGGACGACGCCGACTGGGAGGTCACCGAGGTCGTGGGGACGGACCTCGTCGACGGGGAACCCGTGGCCTACGAGTGGGAGGTCGTGGAACTCGCCGACCCCCGGGACCTCATCCGCGAGATCGTGGTGCGACACCCGGGCATCACGCAGGAAGATGGACGGTCCTACAAGGACAGGGTCGTCATTCGGACCACGCACCCCGAGCGCCCCGAGTTCGAGATCCCCTCCCACCTCAGGATCGTGGACCCCATCCTCGCCGTGCCGCCGCGCGCCGTTCTCGGCTACGTGCCCTCCAGGCTTCCACCGCCGCGCATCCGCCTGGTGCCCGGCGACGACAGCGTGTCGTTTGCGGTCACCGATCTCACGTTCGAGACCCGCGCCGGGGAATCCGTCCCGCCCGGTGGTTTCGGCTTCGTCGCCACGAAAGGTCAGGACGGAACGGGCGAGTGGTGGGTCGAGACCCGATACGATGGGAAGAGCCGCCGCCCCGGGCGGATCCAGGCGGTGCTCGTCGTCCATACCGACCTGGCCCGCATGCCCACGGTCCGCATCGACTGCTTTGCCAACGTCGAGAAGTAGTGCCGCGTAGTAGGGAAGGAGGGTCGCCGGTCGCCGTCGACGCAGCCTGTCCGCGGATGGGAGCACCCACGCCATGAAGAAACCGCTCGTGAGCCACCTGTTCCCCTGCACCGTTCTCGTGTGCCTGTTCCTGCTGGCGCCCTCCACCCGCGCCGACGAACCCCCCGCGCCGCCCGCACCGCCGAGCCAGGAACCCCAGGCTCCCCAGGAACCTTAGTTCAAGTCATGGAAAAAGATCTATTTAATAAATATATTTTAGCTATGACTTACATGG
>JAUXCH010000882.1 GCA_030618975.1 Planctomycetia bacterium | reverse complement strand
CTTCGTCTACCAGTGGGACCGCCGGCCCATGATGCTCTATGCGACGACGCCCGTGCTCGGCGCGACCAACTGGCGGGCGCCCAACTGGATCGGGCGGCCGGTGCAATGGTGTGGCGGCGTCTACGCCTACGCTCTCGCGCTGCTCGCCCCCTACGAGCAGACCCTGGACTGGGCGAAGCTCGCGCGGGGCATCCTCATCTCGGCCGAGCAGCAACAGTATCCCGACGGCAAGTTCATCGGCTGCCTGCCCGACTCGATCACTCTCGCCACGGGGGACCGCCATCCCTGGAACATCAATCCCTGTGCCCTCGTGAGCCTGCGGCTCATCCTCGACGGGCGGGTCGACTCGCTCGCCGTCGCGACCGACGGCAAGCACCGCGTCGCCGCGCCCTTCCACGTGCTCATCGAGGACGGCAAGGCCCACATCCAGGGCAAGGCGGGCCTCACCTACCAGATCCTCGTTGATGGGACGCGCATCCTCGACGTGCAGTCGAAGGGCCTCGACGTCGTGCCCCTGCCCTGACGTGGACGCATGCGAATCCCCTGGGGGGGGAGGCCGCCAGGTCCTCCACCCCTACCTCTCGGGGCGGGCCCCGTCGTATCCGTGCGCCACGCGCCACGCGCCACGCGCCGTGCTCCGCCGTACTCCTGGGAACTCGTCGAACGCGAAGGCGCCCGCACTCCGCTCCCGTTGGCCGCCGGACCCGCCCCCTTCCCGGTGCGCGGCACGAGGCCGGCTCCCGAAGTCCTGGGCCCCGGCGCACGTTCCTTTGCGATCCGTTCAGGCGGCCGGATCCGGGCTCGCGTAGCGTTCGCGCGCGACCGATGGTGGGGACGCAGCGTGGGCCCGCGCTGCGTCCGGAGACGACCATGAAGACGACGACGTGCGCCCTGCTCCTCGCCGCCCTGCTGTCGGGTGGGTGCTTCGGCGCCGTGGCCGTGGGCGCCGCGGGCGGGGTCGCGGCCGCGAAGTACGTGAAGAACCAGGAGGTTCGCGAGTACCGGACCACCCTGCGCGCGGCGTACGACGCCGCGCTCGCCGTGCTGCCCGAGCTCGGCTTCCCGACGGCCTCCGCCGCCACGCTGGGGCCCACCGAGGCGAAGGTGAAGGCCGGCGACGCGAAGGTCGGGATGGCGCAGTTCCCCGGGGGCGTCGTTCGCGTCGCGGTCAGCGTCGGCACGTTCGAGACCGACGACAACCGCCGCCGCGCCCTCCTCGTCCACGAACGGCTCGCGGCCCGGCTGGGCGTCCCGGCGGCGCCGTAGGTCCGGTTCGGGAATCCGGTTGCGGGGTGTGAGGGGGGTCCTCCGCGGCCGAAAGGCGCGGAATTTCACCTGACCCCGACGTGTTACCAGGAGCTGGCGAGCGGGCCGACCTCGGCTTCGACGGCGTCGAGGACGTCGCAGGCCTCGACCGTCGCGGCCAGGGCGTTGTGGTCGGGGTTGAGCGGGCGGTCCACGTCGAGGTGGTCGACGACCTCGCGCACCGCGTCGTGCGCGGCGAGCGTGCCCTTGCCGGGCGTGAAGTCGCGGAAGTCGATCGCCTGGGCGCCGGCCATCAACTCGATGCCCAGCACGCCGTGCGCGTTGTCGAGGATCTGGCGGGCCTTGAGGGCGCCGTTCATGCCCATGCTCACGAAGTCCTCCTGGTCGGCGGCGGCGGGGATCGACTGGATGCAGGAGGGCTGCGAGAGGATGCGCTGCTCGACGATGAGCGTGTCGGCGGTGTACTGGCTGAGCATCATCCCGGAGTACATGCCCGCGCCCTTCGTGAGGAAGGCGGGCAGTCCGACGCTGAGCGCGGGGTTGAGCAGCCGGTTGAGGCGCCGCTCCGAGAGCACGGAGACCATCGTGAGGCCGGCCGCGATCATGTCCATGGGCATGCTGATGGGGGTCGCCTGGAAGTTGGCGCCCGTCAGGACGAGGTCCCGTTCGGGGACGAACACGGGGTTGTCGGCGCAGCCGTTGAGCTCGATCTCGACCTGCTTGCGCGTCCAGGCCAACGCGTCGCGCAGTGCCCCGATCACCTGCGGGGTGGAGCGCATGGAGTACGCGTCCTGGACCTTCACCTCCACCTTGCCGGTGAGGAGGTCGGAGCCCTCGGTCACCCGGCGGAGGTTGGCGGCGCACGTGACCGCGCCGGAGAAGCCGCGGAGTCGATGAAGGAGGTCCTGGTAGGGACGCATGTTGGCCTTGAG
>JAUXCH010000834.1 GCA_030618975.1 Planctomycetia bacterium | reverse complement strand
GCGAGATCGAGGCGACGAGTCGCGAGGACGCGCCGCTCGAGAACGGCCTTCCCCCACGGCTTCTGCTCGATCTCCAAGGTGCCGTTCATCCGGATCGATGCCGGTTCCGTGTCACTGTCCGAGACGCGAAGAGCGGGAAGATCGTCTCCTGGGCAGACCTGCAGGACGTCGGGCTCGGCCGCGTCGCCGGCGGCATCGCGCTCGTCTCCCACAGGGGACCTACGGGGAGCGAGACCGGCTACGCGTTCTCCGCCCTGCGCGGTTGGGGGGCCCCGATCGAGGTCCACCCCGAGCGTGCCTTCGGCCCGATCCTCGCCTGCTTCCACACGCTGAGCCGCGGGCGGCTCCGCCTCACCGCGCAGCTTCCGCCCCTCGCCCGCGAAGGCGAGCCCGTCGGACTGCTCATGGTGCCGTCCACGTTGGAGGGCGGCCCCTCGCCCTGGCGCACGGCGGGTCACGCGGCCCTGGATCCCGACGCCGGCACCCTCACCTTCGAGGTGAACGGTTGGGACGGATCGCGCGACGTGCCCTACCGCGTGTTCTTCGAAGGCCATGTCTTCGACGGGGTGGTGAAGAAGGAGCCGACGGAGAAGGACGAGGTGGTCCTCGCCGCGTTCACCGGCACGAAGCACTTCACCGGGGGACTCCAGTGGAACCACGACGGCGTCTGGTTCCCGCACGGCGACCTCGTGGAGCACGTCGAAGCCCACCAGCCGGACCTGCTCTTCTTCTCCGGCGACCAGATCTACGAGGGCGACATCACGGGGGTCGAGCGACGGCCGGTCGAGCGGGCGATCCTCGACTACCACGACAAGTGGCGCCGCTTCTGCTGGGCGTTTCGCGACCTCGCCCGCGACACGCCGGCGGTCCTGATCCCCGACGACCACGACGTCTTCCACGGAAACCTCTGGGGCGCGGGCGGGAAGAAGGCGAAGCGCCAGGACGACGGCGGCTACCTGATGCCCGCGCGCTTCGTGAACATGGTCCAGCGCACCCAGACCGCGCACCTCCCCCGCCCGTTCGACCCGACTCCGGTGGAACAGGGCATCGGCGTCTACTTCACGAGCCTCGACTACGGCGGCGTCTCGTTCGCCGTCCTCGAGGACCGCAAGTTCAAGTCCTCCCCCACCCCGGCCGTGCCCGCGGGCGACTTCCGAAACGGCTGGCCGCGGGCCGCGGGTTTCGACCCGGCCGCGGACGCCGACGTCGAGGGTGCGGTGCTCCTGGGCGACCGCCAGCTCGCCTTCCTCGGCGACTGGGCAGCCGACTGGTCGAACGGCGTGTGGATGAAGGCCGTCCTCTCCCAGACGATCTTCGCCAACGTGGCGACGATTCCCGAGCAGGCGAAGAGCGGCGGCGTGCTCGCCGGCCTGAAACCGGAGCCACCCGGCGCGTACCCGCAGGGCTACAAGCTGGCGGCCGACGCCGACTCGAACGGCTGGCCCCAGGCCGGGCGGAACCGCGCACTCCGCGAGATCCGCAAGGCGTTCGCGCTCCACGTCGCGGGCGACCAGCATCTCGGCAGCCTCGTCCACTACGGCGTCGACGAATGGGAGGACGCCGGCTACGGCTTCTGCGTGCCCTCGATCGCGAACGCCTGGCCGCGGCGCTGGTACCCGCCCGAGCCGGGGGAGAACCGCGCGCGCGGCGCCCCGCCCTACACGGGCCGCTTCCGCGACGGCTTCGGCAACCGCATGACCGTCCACGCGGTGTCGAACCCCGAGGTCACGGGCCGGGAGCCTGCGCGGCTCCACGACCACGCACCCGGCTACGGCATCGTGCGCTTCCGGCGCGCCGACCGGACGATCGCGGTCGAGTGCTGGCCGCGCGGCGTGGATCCCCGGAGCGCGAGCGCGAAGCAGTATCCCGGGTGGCCGGTCGAGATCCGGCAGGTGGACAACTACGGCCGCAAGCGCGTGGCCTCCATTCCGAGGATGCGCGTGGAGGGCATCCGGCACCCCGTCGTCCAGGTCGTCCACGAGGCGAGCGGCGAGACGCTGTACACGATCCGCGCCCGGGTCCAGGCGTTCGACCTGCCCGTCTACGCACTCGGGCGCTACACGGTTCGGGTGGGCGACCCGGACGAGGACCGCTGGCAAGTCGTGGAAGGGGTAGCGGCCGTACCTCCCCGGCAGGATCCGCCCGCAGATCCGATCGTGATCCGCTTCGACTAGAGGAGGGGCATGGAACTCAGCGCACTCGACCTCGGCGCCTTCGTGGCGTTCTTCGCCATCGTCATCGGGATCTCGCTCTACAAGTCCCGCCAGGAGCGTTCCTCGGAGGACTACTTCCTGGCCGGCCGCGGACTCGGCCTCTGGCTGGTCGGCTTCTCCCTGATCGCGTCGAACATCTCCACGGAACACTTCGTGGGCATGGCGGGCGCAGGCTTCGAAGTCGGATCGTAGCCATGTCGT
>JAUXCH010000683.1 GCA_030618975.1 Planctomycetia bacterium | reverse complement strand
GGCGTAGCCCGCGTCAACCCAGAGATTCTCCGTCGCCCCGCCCTCAGACCTTCAGGCCCACGGCGCGCATCAGCTCGATCGCGTTGCTGCGCGTGACCACGCCGTCGCGGAGCCGGTAGTCGAAGCGGATGCGGCCGTCGACGATCTCGTCCTCGAAGTGGACGTTGACCATGCGCGGGTCGCTCTCGGCGACGTCGGCCAGCGCCAGGTCGTGCGTCGTGACCAGGCCGATCGCCCCGGCATCGAGCAGCGACTGCATCACCGCCGCGGCCCCGATGCCACGATCGTGCGAGTTGGTGCCGTGGAGCACCTCGTCGAGGAGGAAGAGGGCCGGCGTCTCGCCCTCCGCCAGGTCGACCACCTTCCTGAGCCTCGCGATCTCGGCGTAGAAGTGCGACTCCCCGCTCTGCAGCGAGTCGAGGATCCGGATGGAGCAGCCGACGACGAGCGGGGACAGACGGAGTGCCCGCGCCCGCACGGGAGCGCCGGCGAACGCGAGCACGGTGTTCACGCCGAGCGTCCTGAGCAGCGTGCTCTTCCCCGACATGTTCGAGCCGCTCACCAGCAGCGCCTGCGGCACGCCGTCCGCCAGGGTCACGTCCAGCGTCACGTCGTTTCGGACGCAGGTCGAGGCCGGAAGAAGCGGGTGTCCGAGCCCCTGCCCCTCGAACCGCGTCCCGCCGTCGAGCAGATCGGGGAACGGATCGTCCGCGTGCTCGTACGCGTAGCCACCGAGCGCGTTGATCGCCTCGAACGAGCCGACCGCCCCGACCCAGCCGGCCAGGTCCTGCCCGTGCGCAGCGCGCCACCCCTCGAGCGCGAAGGCGAGCTGGGTACCCAGGCAGAGCACCCAGCTGATCGGCAGGAACACCTGGTTCAGGCGCGCCTCAACGAAGTCCATGAGTCGCGTGAGCCGGGCGATGTGGTGCGAGGGCGACACGCCGTCGCGGCTCAGACCCTGCTGCAGATCGCGCAGCCAACCGGACTCGAACGCGCCCTGCTCGAGCGGCCGGAGCAGCCTGCCGACGAGATCGAGGTCCTTGCTCGGTCGTTCCGCGTCGGCGAGGACCGCGCTCACCCTCGACATCCACGGCAGGCAGACGAGGAGCTGCACGATCAGGAGCCCCAGCGCCGGCAGGAGGGGCCAGCCCGCGAAACCCCATCCGACGAGCAGTACGGTGGAGGCGATTCCGAGGAGGCGCACGGTCCACGGAACCCAGCGTCCCCGGAGCCGGATCTCGGCCTCGCCCCACGCACTGGCCCGGGCGCGATCGAGCGCGGAGGAAATCTCCCCGCCCACGATGGCGAGACGCTCCCGAAGCTCCAGGCGCGGGGCCAGCTCCCCGACGGCCCCCTGGCGCGCTCGCGCCTCCGTCGACGGAGCCGGCTCGAGAAGCCAGCTCGCGAGACGCTCCTCGCCCGCCCGCGTGCGCGCCGTGGAGAGCAGCTCGAACAGCGACCCCTTCCCGAAGAGGTCGAGGTCGTCGGCGAACACGTGCCCCGGGGGCTTGAACGCCAGCCCGTCGCTCCCCTCGCCTGCCCAGCGGTCCTCGATGCGGGCCATGCCACGCTCGTAGAGGCCTGCGAGGGTGCGAGCCTCCCAGGCGGCGCGATCGGCGCGCTGGTGCAGCACGACGAGCACGGTGAAGAACGCGACCGGCAGCCAGAGCCAGTGGGCCGAAAGCCCGGCGAACAGGACCCCGCCGAGGACCGCGACGGCGACCAGGAAGACGGCCAGTCGGGCATGGGAGAGGGACCGGCTGCGGGCCGTAGCCCGGACGGCCACCTCCTCGTGACGCGCCAGGCGTCGGGGGTACTCGTCGGCGGCCGAAGCCGGAGGGGGCGGGATCGGGGTCGTCATGGGAGCTCGCGGGATCGGGAGGGCCATTCTGCGTGGGAAACGCGCCCGAGGGGGGGCTTGTTCGCCCCGGAGGAAGCCGGATTCCCCTCCGGCCTGCCGGGGTCGGAGCCGAACCTATACTCCCGGCAGCGGGCCTCGCCCCACCTGGGACCAGGCCGACCTCGGAGGCATCCATGACGCGACTTCTGCTCCTCCTCCTCTCCCTGGCCCTCCTCGCCGGCTGCAGCGGCGGGGGTGGCGGCACCGAACTCGAACCGCCGCCCGTCGTCAAGCTCACAACGGACAAGGTGATCGGGCTGAGCCCGAGCTACCGCGCGGTCTTCGACTGCACCGCCCGTGGCACGTTCAACGGCCTGGCCGGTTCGGCGTCCGGGACCTACACGATCGAGACACAGAGCGGTACCGTCGTGCACCCCCAGACTGGGCTCACGGGCACCCGGGTCCGAAACAGCATCGACCTCACCGTGCTGACCCAGCGCATCGAGGGATCGATCGACGAGTTCGTCTACGTCGACGCTGCCGGCCGCTGGTGGTCGCTCGGCGGCGAAGACGACAACGGGACCCGCTCCTGGTGGTCCGACGACCCGCCTGCCTCCTACCCGGCGCCCATCGGCCCCGTCCTGGGTCGCATCCTCAACCAGGACGCGACCGTCTTCGTCGGACAGAGCATCACGGTGGCCCACATCGACGCCCTCTCCGACGACCTGACCCAGACGCTCTTCACGCGCAGCAGCACGCGCGAGGTCCTCTCCGTGGAGGTGATCGACACCGGCCTCGGACGGTACGAGTGCTTTCGCATCGAGTCCAGCGAGACGGTCGATCCGAACGACGGCTCCGACCCGTTCACCGTCGACTACGTCCGCTGGGAGCGCCCCGAGATGGGGCTGCTCAAACTCCACGCCGCGGGCATCACGCTGAGCTACGGAACCGATACGGTCGTCATCGACTCGCTCGACTGCGTGATTCGCAGCTACCACCAGTAGCGGCCATCTCGATCGATCCGCGTCGGCGCGGAGAGAGAAAAGTGGCGCGCGGCAGGACGTATTTCAAGAGCGAAGAAAGGTGTTTCTTGCCGCGCGCCGTCACTTCTTTGGTCGGCTCGCGCGAGGCCTTCCCGCAGCGAAAAATGCGCGGGGCCGGTCTCCTGGAGACCGACCCCGCGTGACACGGGTCTCTGCGGCCCGATCAGAGAATCGACAGGAACTCGTCGATCAGGTTCGTGGAGGCACGGAAGTTGACGTCCTTGCTCCCGCGCGCGAGCGAGGGGATCCACTCCAGGTCGCCGATGAGGCCGAGCCCGGCGCAGGCCAGCGCGCGCGTCAGCGGCTGTTCCTTCTCGTCTCGGAGCAGCTGGACCAGGCGGTCCACGACCCGGCCATCTCCGATCCTGGCCAGAGCGAGGACGACCTGACCTTTGTGGCTCTGCGTCCGGGCGATCGCCAACTCCTCCAGCAGGAGATCGACGG
>JAUXCH010000436.1 GCA_030618975.1 Planctomycetia bacterium | reverse complement strand
GGTCGAGCCACCGGGTTAGGCGCTCCCATGGTTGGTCGTGGGCGGTCACCCGTCCTCCCGCTCCCGGTAGTCCAGCACCACCCACACGCGGGCAGCGTCCCACAGGTCGCGCTCCACGCCCCCTTCGGGCCGTGGCGCCATCACCTCGCCCCACGGCTCCAGCAGCGCCAGCACCTTGAGCGCAGCCTCCTCGGCCGGCGTGGGTTCGTCCTCGACCACCTCGCGCTGCATCGCCTCGGCTTGGGCTTCGATCGCGCCGAGTTGTAGGTGGTATCCGATGCGCTCCAGTTCCGTCGGGTCGAGCCCGGCGATGGATTGGGGCAGGGTCAGGGCTTGCATTGGTCGTCCTCCTTCATCCTTGCGACAACGCCTCTCACGCATCGCATCCAGTACCAGTTGAACGCCACACCGACGGCGCAGACGATCCCGAATCGCCACCACCACGCGATGCCGAACGCGAAGAGGCACGGCGTCACGAATAGCCCGATGATGGGAGTGAACACGATCACGATGATCGGCGTGGACACCTTCGGCTTGTCGCTCATCGGTCGTCCTCCTGTCGCCTAGCCTGCGTCCACCTCGGCGCCGGGTATCCCACGGGCTTCCCGCTGGCCTCCCACGACACGATCTCGACGTGACGGGCGCACAACGGTTCCCGTGTCGCCGGCCTGCTCTTCGTTCCGTTCCCGCCGATGCCGATGGTGTGACTCGGGTGCATGTCAGCCCGGTGCGGCGGTTGGCGCTTCCCGTGGACAACGATCCCGCCTTCCCGTAGGCACCGCTCGCACATCGGCATCTGGTCGAGGCTCGGAGGCTCGGGCGGAGGCGTCATTCGGGGTCTCCACTCGGAAGTGCATCGAACGGATCAGGAGCCGTCAGCGGTTGCGCCTGCCCGGTCGATACGTCGTCGGCGTGGCGCTCGAGGCGGGCTTTGTACGCCCTCACGAACTGCCCTCGCAGCACGCTCGCGTTGTCGCCTCGCCGGATGGGCCACCACCCGCCTACGTCGCCCACGGCCTGGTACGTCAGCGGGTGGAGCTCGTGGCGGGCCTCGGGATGCTCGGCGGCGTGCTGGGCGTTGGCGTACGCTTCGTCCGGCAGGGGCGCGGCGAGCTTCGTCTGGGTGATCCTCGCGCGGATCTCCGCGATCGTGGGCAGGAAGCGCGAGGTCTGGATCAGGCCGATGGTCGCCTGCTGGACTTCCTGCGTGGCGAGGTCTGCGAGGCAGACGGCGTAGGCGTCCACGGTCTCGGCGCGGATCTTGGAGGCCGGGTACGCGCCGGCCAGGAAGGCGAGCAGTCTGCGGGTGTCTTCGCGGTTCATTGGTCCTCCGGTGCGTCGAAGTCGGAGCGGTAGGCGAGGATCTCGGAGGCGGATAGGCCGCCGTCCTGGCGCTGGGTGGCGGCGCCCGTGACGCGCTTCGTCCAGTCCCAGGGCGCGATTCCGGGCTCGGCGTGCTGGTCTACGGCGGCCTGGAGGTCGGGCAGGGACCGTCCGGCAGCGACGAGCGCGGCGATCTGCTTGCGGCAGGGGTTGAGCGTGGATCCGAGAGCGGCGGCGAGGGACTTGGCGACCGCCTCCTGCGGGCCGACCTTGCGGCGGGTCTTGTGCTGGCCGTTGTCGCGCGCTGCTATCGGAGCAGGAGTAGGAGAGGGATTGGGGGCGGGAGAGGGAGCAGGAGAGGGGGCATTGCTCGTTTTATGCTGCGAGCATTGCTCTGAGCATGGGTCGGGCATTGCTCCGCGCTTTGCCCATCGGGCCTTCGCAGCATTGCTCGCCTGTGCTGATCGCTCGGGCGCGTGGATGGCATACTGCTGGTGTTCCTCCCACCCATGCAGCCGGAAGCCCCCATTTTCTCGCTCTAGCCAGCCGAGGTCGAGGAGCGCCGCGACGAACCGGCCGCGCTTCCCGCGCCATTCTGCGACCGATTCCACCTCGTCCTCGGTGAGCCCGTCGAGCAGACCACTCGGGTCGTTTTCCGCGGCGTAACACCAGAGGGCAAGTAGCGCGAGGACGCCGTCTGCCTTGCACTTGGAGCGCAGTCGCCTGGTCTTGACGTGCCGTGGGAACGCGACGTTGAGGCGGATATCAGTCATCCCGTCCTCCGCAGGAACCCGCCCGGGAGGGGGCCCGCTGGATTGTTGGTAGCGCCCCGAGGGGCACACCACTCACCGGGCGGATTCGCATGGAGCCGAGCCGAGGCACTACCATGCCGCCCACCCTACCACGCCAGCCCGAGGGCGCTAGCCTCACGGGCCTCGAGCGCGTCGAACACCGACGGGGCGCGCCATTCCGGGTGCGAGCGGATCCGCGCCGTGGCCGCATCCAGGCGCTCTCGGCGCTCCAGGTCCACCCCGGCGAAGTGGACGGCGAGACCCCACGGCTTCGCCTGCACCCGCACCTCGTGCCGGCAGACGCGGCAGGTCCGCCCGCGGTTCGAGATGTGCGGCAGGTCGGGGCGGAGCGGGTAGGCGTTCAGCGGCTTCGACTCGTGGCACCGATCGCAGCGGCGGGTCCTCATGACGCCGGGCCGAACTCGAGCGAGCCCTGCCCCTCCTGGTCCCTGAGAGCCTCCTCGACGTTTCGGACGGCCTGCCGGTAGTAGGTTTCCTTCAACTCCACGCCGACGCCCTGGCGGCCCCCTCGGACGGCGCCGTACACCTCCGAGCCCACGCCCATGAACGGGGTCAGCACCACCTCGCCGGGGTTCGACCAGAGGGCGAGGCATCGATCGATCACGTCGAGCTGGAGTGGGTGGACGTGGCGCTCGTCTTCCTGATCGCGGGCTTCCTTGTAGGGCAACACCCTGTCGATCCGCACGTCGTCCCAGAAGGCGGAGGCGTACTGCCTCCAGATCCAGTGCGAGAGGCGGTTCTCGGTCTGCTTCCCCGTCCACCCCTTGTACCGGAGGAGGTCGTGCGGGATCTCCCTCTCCCCGGCGTACTCCGACAGGCCCACGGGGTGAGCGATCGGGACGGCGTTCTCGCCACGTTGCCGGAACAGGAGCAGGTAGTCGGCTCCCGCCACCGTGCAGCGCGAGGAGTCGTCCACGATTGACTTATGCGCGAGGGCCTTCGTCATCGTGCGGTTGCGGACGCCCAGGGGTTCCTTCCAGACGGAGTAGCGGGCGACGTAGGCCCACCCGAGGCGCTCGTGTAGCCGGATGATATCGCCGGGGAAGTCCATCATGGAATCCCCCTTGCCGTGGTTCGAGCGCGGGATGTCCATGCAATGCACGGCGGTCATGCGCCCCGGCATCGTGACGCGGCCGAGCGCCTGCACAACGTACTCGTAGTGCTCGAAGAACTCGTCCGTGCTGGAGCAGTTCGACATATCCCGTTCGCTGGAGGAGTAGTGGTACAGGCCGGCGAACGGCGGGGAGTAGACCGAGAGGCCCACCGATCCCTCGGGGAGCGTGGGCATAACTTCGAGCGCGTCCCCGCAATACAAGGCGTAGTGGTCGGTTACGGTCTGGTCTAGGACAGCCACGCGGGCACCTCCTCGGTCTTGGTGTAGTCCTTGGTTGCGTCGATCTTGAGAGCGTCATTCATGTGCGCCACGAGCGCGGTGAACATCAGATCCGCCTGCTTCGCCTTCCGTTGCAGGTTCTCCTTCACCCCGATCTCCCCGTCCGTTGCGACGAGATCCACGCGGACGGGTCGCTTCTGCCCGAACCGCCAGCAGCGGCGAATCCCCTGGTAATACTGCTCGTAGGAGTGCGACGGGAAGAACGTGATATGGGCGCATCCTTGCAGGTTGAGCCCCCACGCGCCTATCTTGGGCTTGGTGACGAGGACCCGGATGTCACCGTCCGCGAACGCGAGCAGGCGCGAGGCTTTGTCCTCATCGGAGTCGGAGCCCTGGACCTGCACGGCCCCGTCTATCAACTTCGTCAGGCGGTTGCCCTCGTCATTCATGTGGCACCAGACGAGCACCTGGTCGTTCGTGGCCGCGAGTTCCGCGACCTTCTCGCACCGCTCCTGAATGGTGCGGCGGCGCTCCTCTCGCTCCTCGTGGAAGTTCGTGGCGGGCAGGTTCAGGAGCCACCCCTCCCGCTTGGTGCGCGCCTTCACGATATGCTCATGCTCGTGGAGGGCGGGGAGGATGAAGCCGTTGTCGTCGTATCCGAGGTCGGATGGGGCGCGGCAGGCGCGTGCCCAGGAGCAGACCCAGCGCCAGAAGTGGTCTTGGGAGTGGCCCTTGAAGCGCCACCGTTCCTTCTCCATCGAACGAGCCGAGCGGTGGCGCTGGAATCCGCCGCGCCCATCGCGCCCGACGTATCGGTCCTTGTTCGTGAAGAAGCGCCCGAGCATGTCCATGTGGCCGAGTTCGCCAAGGGCCTCGGAGCTTGTCCCTAACTCGGTGTAGTCGTTCGGGGCAGCCGTCGCGGTACACAACAAGCGATACCGCATCTTCCGCATGAAGTCGGTGATCTCCTGCTTCCTGACGCCGTTGAAGTTCTTCAGGATGCTCGACTCATCGCATACCATCCCAGCGAAGTCGCGCGGGTTGAACGCCGCGAGCCTCTCGTAGTTCGTGACCACGATCCGCGCCCCGTCCGGCACCGACCCATCCTGCGAGCGCGTGGCGTCGATGCCGAACTTGTCCGCCTCGCGGATCAGTTGCTCGCTCACGGCAAGTGGCGTGGCGATCAGGACAGGGCCGCCGGTCTTGCGGTTGACGTTCGATGCCCATACGAGCTGCATGGGCGACTTGCCCAACCCACAATCAACGAGCAGCGCCCCGCGCCCCTTCCGGCAGGTCCACTCCACGAGCGACTGCTGGAAGGGGAACAGAAACTCGGGCATCCACACGGGATCGAAGCCGTGGTCCCCGCCGAGTTGGCGCTTCCTGTTCAGGAAGTCCTCGTAGCTCATCCGCACCCGCTCCTCTCCCGCGTGCCGGCCTCGTGTTCGATCTCGTGGGACAGGCGGAGCGCGACGGCGGCGACCTGGAGCGCCTCGCGCTGGATGCCGGGCCACGAGTTTC
>JAUXCH010000421.1 GCA_030618975.1 Planctomycetia bacterium | reverse complement strand
TTCCTAAGACCGCTTGGCCTCCGACTTCCTCGACGTCTTACGAGGTGGGGGGGACGGGAGCGTTTCATCGCGGTCTCTACCTCCTTAGACGTTTTCCGGCCCCTGGGGGTCACGCAAAAAAGCGGCGATCGCGGAGGCCTGGGCGGGGGGGGGATCCGCACGAGCGTCCCCGCTCGCGTGCCGAATCGGCGCGGGCCTGTCCCAAAACGGCGACGGTGCCGCTTGGTGGCCTCCCGGTCCCGCCCTATGGTGTTGGGTTCGGCATCCGATTCGTGGGGGTGCGCACGGAGAGCGAGATACGTGGACGAACAGATCCGGGCCATCCAGGAATATGTGTACGACAAGTACATCGAGCCCGCGGACCACGGGGACCTCGACGAGGAGGCCGCCGGCCGCGTGCTGGAGGAGTACTACGCCCGGCCCGAGCGGGAGACTGACTCGGACTGCTTCTTCGTCGGTGTCCTCTACTTCGAGCTCGGCTACGAGATCGAGGGGAAGCAGCTCGAGTACTTCCGCAAGGCCAAGCACTGGCTCGATCGCTACAAGGCCATCACCCAGGAAGACTGGGACGCCGTCGACGACCGTCTTCTCGACATCGATGACTTCTTCGAGGAGCAGGGCATCGAGGTCGAGACGGTGGCCCCGGTCGAAACGGCGCCCGCCGCTCCGGTGCGCGCGCCGCACGTCGTGGAGGAGGTCGACGACCACGGGCCGATGATGCTCGTCGCAGCCGGGTCGTTCATGTTCGGACCGTCCCTGGAAGAGGTGAATCTCCCCGCCTTCTTCATCGACAAGTACCCGGTGACGAACCGCGAGTACGAGGCGTTCTGCCGGGCTACCGGTTACCGCTGGCCGAAGTTCATGAACGACGAGCGCTTCAACGACCCCGACGGGCCCGTCGTCGGCGTCAGTCTCGCCGACGCGCAGCGTTACTGTCGCTGGGTCGGGAAGACCCTTCCGACCGAGGACCAGTGGGAGAAGGCGTGTCGCGGCTCCGACGGGCGCGTCTACCCCTGGGGCGACGAGCCTCCGACCAACGGCCTGGTCTGCCACGGCCGCGACCCGTTGACCGGCGGCACCGATCCCGTGACCGCGCATCCCGACGCCGCATCGCCGTACGGCGTTCTCGAGATGGCCGGCAACGTGTGGGAGTGGACGGCCACGACGCTCGAGGACGGCGATCCCGTCAACGTCGTCAAGGGCGGCTGCTACAACGACCCCGCCGATCTTCTCCGAGGCGACGGCCATCTGCTGGCCGCCCCCAAGGACAAGTACGAGACGATCGGCTTCCGGTGCGCGAAGCCCGCCTGACGTCGGCTCCGACGATTCGAGTCCTCTCCGGTCTCGCCCGCCCGTTCACCCTGCTTGCGCCCGTCGTGGGAGTGCTCTGCGGATCGGCCGTCGCCGCCGCCGCGCTCGACCGCCCCTGGGTCTCTCCGGTCCTGCTGGCGGCCTGCCTGTCCGCCGCCTGCGCCACGGCCGCCAGCAACGCGTGGAACCAGGTCTTCGACGTCGACATCGACCGGGTCAACAAGCCACATCGGCCGCTGCCGGCGGGGGCCGTGGGACGCCGCGCGGCGATGGGCTTCGGGTTCGTCTGCGCGGTCGGGGCCCTCGGCCTGGCGATCGTCGTCTCCCTGTCGTTTCTGGCCTGCGTGGCGGTCGGCCTCGGCGCCGCGTGGTTCTACAGCGCGCCGCCGCCGAGGCTCAAGCGCAGCCTGCCGGGCGCGTTGCTCGCCATCGCCGTTCCCCGCGGGCTGCTCGTGCCCGTCGCGGGGTGGGCGGTGTTCGCCGTTCCCGACCGGACGGACCCGTGGGCGCTGGGCCTGGTGGCGTTCCTCTTCGTGCTGGGCGCCGCGGCGACGAAGGACTTCTCCGACGTCCGGGGCGACCGGGCGCACGGTTGCCGCACGCTCCCCGTGGTCCTCGGCGTGCGCCGTGCGGCGACCGTCGTGGCGCCCTTCCTCGTGTTCCCCTTCCTCCTGTATCCGGCGTTCGGCGCGCTCGGCTGGCTGGACGTACCCGTCTGGCGACTCGCCCTCCTCGCGGGAGTGCTCGGCGCGTTCGGCGTCGCGACCGCGACCTGGCTGCTGCGGGATGCCGAGGGCCTGGCCCACGCCGAGCAGGGTCACCCGGCCTGGCGCGGCATGTACCTGCTGTTGCTGGGAATGCACGTCGGGACGGCGCTCGTCTACGCGCTCTGAGGTGCGCGTCTCGGGGAACCTGCCCCGTGGGCCGGTCTCTCCCTGGGATTGAGTTTCCTCCCTGAAGAGGGGCTGGCGTTTCAGGCAGAGCGCGATCGGCAGTTCCGGGGTGCGGGTGGTCGCGTGATGCCCGCGGCGCCTCAGCCTGTGTGGGCCCTCATCCGATGGTTTCACGCATGGCTCGCGCCGCGGAGTCCAGGGCCGGGAGGTCCCGCTCGATGACTTGCCAGACGAGCTCGAGGTCGATGCCCAAGTACTGATGAACCAGGATGTTCCGAAATGCCACCAGCTCCCGCCAGGGGATCTCGGGTCTCGCCGCCTTCCGTTCAGGTGACAATCGCTGTGTCGCCTCCGTCATCGTCTGGAGGTTCCGCAGGGTCGCGTCTTGGAGCATGTGTGATGCCAGGAAGGCGTCCTTGCCCTCTTGTGCGTTGACCCTGATGCGCGCGACCGCTTCGAGGATGTGATCGAGATAGACGCGGTCGTCCTTCACAGGGGCAGGGCTTCCTGCAGCACGCGTTCACGGAGCCGCGAATCCAGGCCGCGTTCGGTGACGACGTCAACGGGTTTCCCCAGGAGTTCCTCCAGATCCAGGATCAACCCGGCCGGAAACCACGGGCTGACATCCGGACCCGTCGCGACCAGGAAGTCGACGTCGCTGGACAAGGCATCCTCTCTCCGAACGACGGACCCGAAAACCCGAATGCGAACGACGCCGTGGCGGGCGGCGATCTCCTGGATTCGGTCTCGCAGGGTATGAAGTCGATCGTAGGTGGTCACGGGATCATGTCCTGGGCGCCATGTGGAGTGTACCCCCGTGTCGGACGTCGTGGCCAGCGACAGCTCCTGCTTCTTGGGGTGCACGTCGGGACGGCGCTCGTCTACGCGCTCTGAGGTGCGCGACCTGGAGTACGGCGAGACGCTGCCGCGCGAGCTCGCGCACGCTCCGCGAGGCGGGGAGATCTTCGTGCCACTTTCTTCGGGAGCAGCGGCGAGCGACGGCGCCCACGCGCAGGTCACGCGTCGTCTCAGGTACCCCGACGGGTCGGGGTATAGAGGGTGCCCGGCGCGAGGAGCGAGCGGACGGAAGGGTCGGGTCGGAAGGCTGCCTCTGAGCTGAACCAGATGGAACAGGGAGAGACGATGACGACGGATGTGACCTGCCCCTGCATCATCATGCGGCACGGCGGCCTGGACGGCGTCGCCCTCCAGAAGGAGGAGTACTTCGGCCTGCTCCAGAAGCTCGAGATCGGCATGCACGTGATCAGCGGCCGGCAGGAGCGTGCCTACACCGCGGAGGAGTCGCGCGGGCGTGACTTCACCATCGTCGAGCGCCTCGATTTCCATCACCCGGATTCGAAGGTCCTGTTCGCAAGTCAGTTCATGCACGGTCCCGAGACGGAAGGCGTGGAGCGCATCGACAAGGAGGCGTGGATGGCTCTCTTCGAGCGGCATCGGCGTGGGATCTTCGAGTCCATCGACGCGCTGCTTCGCTCCATCCCGAACAACACGCCCGTGCTGATCTACAACCTGGTCTCCCTGCGTCACGCGCAGCCTGCCGCGGCTGTCGCCCTACGCGACCTGGTTCGCAAGTACCCGGAGCGCGGCTTTTTGAGCCACTCCGCCGACCCGGACGCAGAGCGACCGGAGAAGATCGAGCGCATCTACGACTGGGCCCTCGAGGTCATCAGCGCGAACGAACCGGGCGAGCCCTACAACGGCGGGCCCTACCGAGAGCCCAACCTGTCTCACATCGTCCTGAACCCGACCCAGCGCGCGAACTTCGTCTTGAAGTACGACGTGCCCTCCGGACAGGTCTACGAGATCCCGGATTTCCTCGAGTTCCCCGGCCCGGAGCCGCAGATCGCGGCTGCGCCCGAGGACGGGTTCCTGGAGGCTCTCGGAACAAAGGCCGTCGTCCCCGACGGCGACGGCTGTCGATACGAAACCGTCGAGCTCGACGAGGACCAGGTGTTCTTCCTCTCCCCCGTGCGGCCGGTCTACCGCAAGCGGTTGATCGAGGCGATGATGTCGGCGCACGCCTATGCCACGTCGCGCAAGGAGCGCGTGGCGTTCGTGGTGACGCATCCCAATCTCGACGATCCGACCTACTTCCTGGAGACGGTGCGCTTCGCCGCGGGGTTGGGTTTGACCTATCTCCACCTGGACGAGCCGACGATCGAGCGGTTGGAGACGGTCTACGCCAACCTCGCGCCGCTACGCACGATCGGGATCGTTGCCAGTTCGGCCGGCGGCTGGGAGAACGCCCTCAACGAGATGGCGCGCTGGTGCATTCCCTTCGCCATGGCGGCACGGCTCAACTCCTACCCGCCGCTGACGCGCCAGATGGACGTCAAGACCTTCGGCATGCGCTTCAGCTTCCTCACCGCGTTGAGCCGCCTCAAACCGGCTTCCGCGATCAAGGATCTCGATCTGACGATCGCTCCTCACGTGACGCCGCTGCTCAAGTGGATCGACGCGGCGCTCGAACCGTCCAGCCGGAAGGAGCTGGTCGAGCACAACTACCGCCACGCCTATCGACACCTGTCGCTGCGCCCGACGGCCATCCGCCTGTTCGAGGTGGTGAACGACATCTACGTTCGTCTGGGCGACCCGAGAGCGCGAACGGCGTAGCCGTACGACGCCACGGCTTGCGCGCGCGTGCTCGGCCTCTCCGAGCACGAGCGGACGGCCGTCGTGCTCCGCCGTCACGATGACCTTCCGCATCGGGGCGAGATCACCGGAGAGATGCGATGTGCAAGCGACTCGTTGCACCGGAGAGGGGGCGCGCGACCGCGTGGAAAGGGGGGGTTGAAAGCCCCATGCGCTCACCCGGCAGTGCGCCTACGTCCGTTCGGTGCGGTCGCCTTCTGTGTGACAGTCGCTGGAGCCGATAACGAGCGTGCTGCGGCCCA
>JAUXCH010000134.1 GCA_030618975.1 Planctomycetia bacterium | reverse complement strand
GTGCTCGTGGTCGACGCGTCGACCACCATGAACGCGATCGACGTGGCGCCCACGCGCCTCGAGCGCGCGAAACAGAAGGTGCGCGACCTCCTCGCGAAACGGAAGGGCGCGCGGACGGGCCTCGTCGCGTACGCGGGCAGCGCCCACGTGGTGCTGCCCCCGACCGAAGACGCGGGCATCCTCGAGACCTACGTCGACGCCCTGGCCACCGAAGTGATGCCGGTGGAGGGCGACCGGCCCGGCGACGCGCTGACGCTCGCGCAGACGATGCTCGAGGACGCGGACGCACCCGGCTCGATCCTCTTCCTGGCGGACGGAGTTCCCGAGACCAGCCACCCCGCCTTCGCCGCCCACGAGAAGCGGGGCGGCGCCCCCGTGCTGCTCCTGGCGCTCGCCACGGAGCGCGGCGGTCCCGTGAAGGCGGGCAAGAGCTCGTTCGCCGTCGACGCGGACGGGAACCGCGTCGTCAGCCGGCTGGACGCGGGCGCTCTCGACGCTACACCCGGCCTCTGGTGGACGGGCGTCACGGTCGACGATACGGACGTCGACCGCGTCCTGGGGCGGGTCGATCGCCACCTGGCAACCGTGCAGGCCGCGGACGAGCGCTGGCAGTGGAAGGACCTGGGTCACATCTTCCTCTGGCCGCTGGTGCTGCTCGTGCCCCTCTGGTTCCGCCGCGGATGGACCGTCCGGTGGGCGACCGCCCTCGCGCTGACGGCCGTCTTCCTCGCCGGCGGGGAGCTCGCGCACGCGCACGACTCCGTCTGGCAGGAGCTCTGGAAGACGCCCGACCAGCAGGGCCGGTGGCACTACGAGCGGGGGGAGTACGCGGAGGCCGCCGCGCATTTCCTCGACCCGATGTGGAAGGGCGTGTCGCTCTCCCGCGCCGGCGAGTACGAGCAGGCGGTGGACCAGTTCGCGCTGCTCGACACACCCGACGCCTTCTTCAACCTGGGGAACGCCTACGCCCGCCTGAAGCGCTGGAAGAGCGCGATCGCGAGCTACGAGGAGGTTCTGGAGAAGCGCCCGGACGACGAGGACGCCAAGGCGAACCTGGACCTCGTGCAGCGGATGCTCGCGTACGAGGAAGCGAAGAAGGACGAGGAGCCGGCAGAGGGCGGCGACACCCTCGGCGCGGACGAGGTCGTCATCGACGACGGGAGCGACGACCGCAAGCGCCCCGAGAGCGAGGAGACGACGTTCGGCGGAGGCATGGAGGAAGGGATGGAGGAGGTCTGGATGCGGCAGGTCCAGACCACGCCCGCCGGCTTCCTCGCAGGGAAGTTCGCCGTCCAGGCCCAGGAGCGCCAGGACACGGAGCGGAAGGAAAGGGAGCGATGAGACGACTGCTCCTGGCCCCCCTCCTGCTCCTCGCGCTGCTCCTCGCAGGGACCGGGTCGGTTCGCGCGGATGACGAGGAGCCGGGCGCCGCCCTCCTCGCGTCCGGCGCCGTCTTCGTCGAGGGCGCCCTCGGTCCCGCCGAAGGGGCCGTCGCCGGGCCGCCCGTCTCGTTGCTGCTGACGCTGGGCACGACCCACTGGTTCAGCGGCGCACCGACCCTCCCCGATCCGGAGGTCGAGGGCGCGATCGTCCGCCGCTTCGGAAACCAGGCCGTGAACGCAAGCGATATGCGCAACGGCGAAAGGTACGCCACGCAGACGTGGACCTGGTGGATCTACCCGCGCCGGGCCGGAACCTGCCAGGTACCCGCGCTCGACGTCGTGATCCGCACGGTCGACGACGACCGGGGCAAGGTGGAGGTCCGCGCCCGGACGAAGCCGCTCTCCTTCGAGGTCGGGATGCCGCCGGACGCCGCGGGGAGGGACGCGCTCGCCACGTCCGGCTGCACGCTGAAACAGACGCTGGATCCCGAAGCGGAAGGCCTGAAAGTCGGGGATGCGCTCCGGCGCACGCTCACGATGCGGGCCGACGACGTGCCCGGCATGCTGATCCCGCCGGTGCCGATGGAGGCCCCCGGCGGACTCCGGGCGTACCCGGACGCCCCCCGCGTCGAGGACGAGTACGACCGCGGCACGCTCGTGGGCGTGAGGATCCAGTCCACGAGCTACGTGCTGGAGCGGGAGGGCGCCTACGTCCTGCCTGAGGTCCCCCTCCGCTGGTGGAACCTGGAAGCGAAGGCGTGGGAGGAGGCCGTCGCCGAGGCGGTGGCGTTCACCGTGGCGCCGAATCCCGACGCCGTCTCGGGCGCGGCCTCCTCGGAAGGCGGCGCGGACGACGAGGTCGGCGAGTCCGGCTCGCCCCCGGCTCTCCTGCCCTGGCTCCTCGGCGCCCTGCTGCTGCTGGGCGTCGGCGCCTGGGTGCTCCACCAGAAGCTCCCGGCGTGGAAGCGGGCGCTCGCCGCGCGGCGGGAACGCCGGCGGGAGTCCGAGGCGGCGGCCTTTCGCCGGTTCGAGGACGCCTGCCGCACGAACGATCCCGCCCGGGCGCGGCGTGCGCTTCGTGCGTGGCTCGACCGCGCCGCGGGACCGGCGATCACCCTCGAGGCGTTCGTGGCGAACGCCGACGACGAGGCCCTGGCGCGCGAGGTCCAGGCCCTCGAGAACAGGCTCTACGGTTCGGGAACCCCCGGCGCGTGGGAAGGCGACGCACTCGCGACCGCGGTCGCGCGTGCGCGTCGTCGCACGCAAGCCGGAGACCGGCCGCCCCCCACGGCCCGCCGACCGCTCAACCCCCGTGGATCCTCTGCCCGTCCGTGATGCCCGGTGTTCGCTGACACGGCGAACCCACGCACGTCCCGCTCGATGGGTACGCCACGAAGCCGAGTGCGTGCCCCGTTCGATCAGTTTCCCACGAACGCCGACCAGGGAATGGCGACTACGTCGTGGGCGGGGCGAAGCCACTCCCGGCCTCCGTAAAGCACCACGGCGATCGGCGTGGTCTCCCCATACTCCTTCAGGAATGCCGTCACACCCCGAAGGTCACGCTTCCCCAGACTCCTCGAGGTCTTGACCTCGATGGGCAACAGGCGGGTCGGCGTTTCCACGACGAAGTCGACCTCATCGCCCCGAACGGTCCGCCAGTAGAGGACGGCAGGATTCGCGGGGAGCAGATCCGCATAGGCCAGGAGATGTTGGAGCACGTACGTTTCGAACAGCGGTCCGATTTGAGGGGAGCCTACCAAGGTCGCCGGATCGGTGATGCCGCTGAGGTGACAGGCAAGCCCGCTGTCGGTGGCGTAGAGCTTGGGCGACTTGATGAGCCGCTTGCTCCGGCTGACCGCGTACGCCGGCACCGTGACGGCCAGACAGCTTACCTCGAGCAGGTTGAGCCAGCGCCGTGCGGTTGACGACGCCAGGCCGGCGTCCCGGGCAAGCCCGTCGAAGTTCACCAACTGCCCCGATCGAAGAACCGCCAGCCGCACCAGGCGCAGGAAGTCCGGCAGGTCGGCGACCGCCGAGAGGTTCCTCAAGTCCCGCTCCAGGTAGGTTGCGACGTAACCCTCGCGCCAGACGTTACGGGCCTGGTCGGACTCGAGTTGAAGGGCTTCGGGGAACCCGCCTTCGAAGATCGCCCGTGTCATCGAGAGGGACACGGCGGAGGGGAACTCCGCACTCCGTGTGAGCACCGAGGCTGTGTTCGGCGCTTCGAGCAGGAATCGAAGCAACCTCCCCCCTTGGACTTCCCGTCTCTCCGCAAGTGTGAACGGTGGCAGGGAGATATAGCCGGCGCGACCCGCCAGCGAGTCGGACACGGACTCCATCAACAGGAGATTGGCCGATCCGGTGAGCAGGAAGCGGCCCTTGGCGGGATTCCTGTCAACCTCGATCTTCAGGGTGTCGAGCAACTGCGGGCAACGCTGCACTTCATCGATGGTGACCCGGTCCAGACCTTCCCACAGGATCTCCGGGTCCCGCTGCGCCACCTCCAACGTCTCGGGACGGTCCAGGGTGCTGAAGGCCCGATCCTCTTCTCGCCCAAGCACTTGGGCCAGCGTGGTCTTCCCCGTCTGTCGTGCGCCGGTGAGTACGACGACCCGCATCGTGGCCAGAGCGGACCGGAGCTTCGCGGCTTGGAGTCGCGGAACGTAATCAGGATAATCCACCATCATGTGGTGGATTATCCACTACACCACAGCCGTCTGTCAACCGGGAGGTTCCTGGGAAAGGGAGCGGAGAGCACGTGATCGGGCTCGGATCGACGGCATCCGACGACCAGCCAGCCGAGCGCAAGACGACTCGCGACCCGTTTCGGGTTTCCCCGGACCGAGGTTGGACGCCACCGAGCCATCCTCGCCCCCGAGCGGTCCAGGCGCGAGGATCGATGGGCCCGCGGGTGGCCGTGCAGGGCCACCGAGATGTGCACGGCGAGGGTTTTTTCCGACGGGGGGATGGGGGGCGAGACCCGGGAGCACTGCCGATCCTGCCCGCCGATTCCCCGTGCCGCCGTGGCGTCACGATGTGTGCTACAATGTCGCACAGCTCCCTTCCTCCAAGAGACGAGCATGGCGCAGCGCGAGAACATCAGCGTGTCCTTCACCCCCCAGCAGGCGAGGTTCCTGGCCTCCTGCGTGGCCTCCGGCCGCTACCAGTCCACCAGCGAGGCGGTGCGGGAGGCCATTCGTCTGCTGGAAGATCAGCAGGCCCGTCGCGAGGCCGAGATCGAGCGCGCCCGCAACCTGATCCGCGAGGGGGCCCTTCAACTCGATCGGGGCCAGGTCCTGGACGGCGAAGCGTTCTTCCGGGAGTGGGATGAGGAGCTGAGAGCGCTCGAAGCCGCCCAGGACCGGAAGCCCGAGTGACGCTCCCGCTCTTCTCCGAGGCGGCTCGTCGCGATCGACAGGAGATCACGGAACACACGGTCGCTCGATTCGGCATGGGCCAGGCGCGGCGAATGCGCGAGCACTTCGAGGCCGTGTTTCGGCTGCTCGTGGAGTCCCCGGGGATGGGGCGCACCCGCCCCGAGCTGGACCCCCGAGGGCACGCCTTCCGCTACTTCGTCGTGATGAAACGCTTCATCGTCGTCTACGAATCGACGGAGTCCGGGGTGCGCGTGGTTCGGATTCTGCATGGCGCGCGAACCCTTGCTGCGGAGCTCGACCGCGATCCGGGGGACGACACGTGAAGAGCCCGGTGAGGGAGGCTTCCGCGAAGAGAACGAGGTGGGCTCCGTCCGCGGCAGCCCGGCCGGTCGAGGACACCATGGCGGCGAGGTTCGCGTCGGGGTCGCGCTCCATCTGAAAAGCGACGAGTCCGGCTCTCACGGCGCCCTCAGTCTCCGCGAATCTCCACCTTCACGGTGCAGAGCACCTCACGGTTCCCTGTCGCATTCACTCGCGAACGGAGCGTCTTCAGGGAACGCGTATCCACTGCCCGTCCGCGACGACTCGTTCGTTACGCCCTCCGGGCACCCTGACGAGCCCCTCCGGAAGCCGTCGTCATGCGTAGTGCCGTCGTCACCGCCACCTTCGTCCTCCTCCTCGCGTCGTCGGCCTGGGCCGACGAGCCGCCCGCACCCCGGGCCCACGAGGCGCCGTGCGCAGAAGACGTCCGGCGGACCTGCGAGCATCTCGCGGCGACCTCGGGCGGCTCGTTCTGGAGCCAGTTCCGCGACCCGCAGGACGGCGCGTTCGACACCAGCCAGTGGCTGGCGTCGAAGACGGGCTTCCTGCCCGTACCCATCCTCATCACCGAGCCGGCGATCGGGCTGGGCGGCGGCGTCGCGCTCACGTTCTTCCACCCGCAGGAGAAGGGCGCCGACGGCAAGCCGAAGAGGGGACCGACGGGGAAGCCCGTCCCCCCCAGCGTCTCGGTGATCGGCGGCCTGGCGACGGAGAACGGGACCTGGGGTGTCTTCGGCGGCCATCTGGGCATCTGGAACGACGACCGGATCCGCTACACCGGCGGCGCCGGCTACGTCTCGGTGAACCTGGACTACTACGGACTGGTTTCGGAGATCCTCGGCCGGCCGTTCGCCTTCAACATCGAGGGCTTCGGGCTGGTCCAGGACCTCCAGTTCAGGATCGCGGACACGCCGCTCTTTCTCGGCGCGCGCTACGTCTACTTCCAGAACACGGTGGGGTTCGAGAGGCTCCTGCCCATCCCGGGCGTCGAACCGCGCGAGCTCGACTCGGCGATCGGGGGCCTCGGCGCGGTGGCCACCTACGACTCGCGCGACAACTTCTTCACCCCGAACACGGGCATCAAGGCACAGGCGACGCTCACCCTCTGGGATCCGGTCTTCGGCAGCGACCACGAGTACCGAACGCTGGATCTCTACGGACTCGGCTGGTGCCAGGTCTCACGGAAGGTCAACGTGGGCCTCCGTCTCGACGGTCGGTTCGCCGACGGCGACGTGCCCTTCTGGGCGCAGCCGTTCATCGGTCTCCGAGGCATCCCCGCGATGCGCTACCAGGGCAACGAGGTCCTCGTGGCGGAGACGGAGGTGCGCTGGGACTTCACCCGGCGCTGGAGCCTGGTGGGGTTCACCGGCATCGGCCGCGCGACGCGCGACCTCGCGGATCTTCCGAAGTTCTTCGAGGAGCGCGGCGAGGCGCAGAACGTGTGGAACGTGGGGGGCGGATTCCGGTACCTGCTGGCCCGCGCCCTGGGGCTCAGGATGGGCATCGACATCGCCCGGGGCCCCGAGGAGTGGGCGTTCTACGTCACCGTCGGAAGCGGGTGGCTGAAGCTGTAGGGGGCCGCGCCCTATATCGCTCCAAGCGAATCCGCACCTGCCCCGAACGACGCTCCCCCAGGCGCTTCGAGCCGACCGATGAGATGCTCGAGCAGGGATCCCCTCCGACCCCCTTGAACACCCCCGCCGGGAAAGGCAGACTTGCCGCCCTTCGAAGCGGGCCCCGTCCCGCACGCCGCAGGAGGCAGCATGCATTCCTCTCCTTCATCCTCCACCTTCGTCCGCAGCCTGAGCGTCATCCTGCTCTTCGCCGTGGTCCTCGGCCTGGCCGGCCCCGGCTTCGCCGAGGACGAGCCCGCACCGTCGCCGGTCGCGACCGACGACGACGAGGTGGACAAGTACTCGAAGGACGAGCTGGCGGAGATCGTCGGACCGATCGCGCTGTACCCCGACATCGTGATCTCGTCGGTCCTCCCGGCGTCGAACTACCCGCTCGACGTGGTGCAGGCCTCGCGCTGGTTGAAGAAGAACGGCGACAAGCAGCCCGAGGAGATCCCCGAGGAAGCGAAGGGCTGGGACGAGAGCGTCCAGGCGATGCTGCAGTTCCCGGACGTGCTCGAGTGGATGAACGAGAACCTCGACTGGATGGAGCAGCTCGGCTACGCGGTCGCCGTCCAGCAGGACGAGGTGCTGGCTGCCGTCCAGGACTTCCGGCGTCAGGCGAAGACCGCCGGCAACCTCGAGAGCAACGAGTACCTGAAGATCGAGGAGCAGACCCCCGAGGAGCTCGGCTACGAGGGCGCCGACGCGTCCTCGGAAGGCTCCGGCGACACGATCATCGTCATCGAGCCGACGAACCCCGAGGTGGTCTACGTCCCGTCCTACAACCCGGCGTACGTGACGCAGCCCTACTACGGCTCCGCCCCCCTCTACGGCTGGGGCTGGGGCTTCGCGGCCGGCGCCCTCGGCGCGTGGGCCATACACGGCATCGGTTGGGGCTGGGGCGGCCACCGCGGCAGCATCAACGTCCACAACAACTTCTATCGCGGGAACCGCGGGCACGGGTACGGTGGCGGCCGCCACGGCCCGGGCCGCCCGAGCCACTACCGGTCTCCGAACCGGCACCCCGGAAACCGGCCCGGCCACGGCAACCGGCCGGGTGGCGGGCACCGGCCCGGTCGCCCGGGCGGCGGCGTGAACCGTCCCCGACCGCCCGCGGGCAACCGGCCGGGCACGCGTCCCGGCAACCGCCCCGGCGGCGGCAACCGACCCGGCGGAGGCGTGAAGCCGCCGAGCGGGAACCGCCCCGGTTTCGGCGGTGGCAACCGTCCGGGCGGGGGCAACCGACCCTCGACGCGCCCCGGCGGCGGCAGCACGCGGCCCTCGACGCGGCCCGGTGGGCGCCCCGGCGGCGGAGGCTCCAACCGCATGGCCCGCCCCTCGAAGTCGCCGAGCCTCGGCAACTCGAACCGCGGCAAGGCATCGAACCGCGCCAGCAACCGCGGCTCGTCCAGCATGGGGAACCGCCGCTCCTCCAAGCCGACGACCAGCAACCGCTCCCGCTCCAGCAGCAGCAGCCGGAACCGCGCACGCTCGAGTTCCAGCCGCAGCGGCGGACGTAGCTCCTCCTCGCGCGCCCGGAGCTCCTCGCGCAGCCGCTCTTCGTTCAGCGGCCGCTCCTCGGGCAGCCGCGCGCGCAGCAGCAGCAGCCGCGGTCGCAGCAGCCGTGGCCGGAGCGGCGGGGGCGGCCGCAGTCGCGGCGGCGGCGGCCGCAGTCGCGGCGGCGGAGGCAGGCGGCGGTAGCTCTCGACCCACGACCTGTGCCCACCTGAAACGCAAGTCGCAACGAACCCGAACACGAACACGAACCCACGTACACGAATACGCATTGATCCCCAAGGAGCAGGACATGGTCCCCAACGCTCTCCACCACGCACACCGACCCCTCGTGGGGCTCCTGGTGCTCTTCCTGGCCGTCGTCCCCGCAGCCCTCGCAGAGGAATGCGTTCAGACGACCTTCGACACGCCGGAAGCCGCCGCGCAGGCCCTGATCGACGCCGCCTTGGCGAACGACGACGCCGCGCTCAAGGCAATCTACGGAACGCAGGCCGAAGGCCTGATCCAAGACGGGACGGACCCGATGGTCAAGCGCGAGCGCGTGGGCTTCGCGAAGGCCGCTGCGGAGAAGCTCACGATCGAGAAGCAGGACGACGGCACGGTCGTCCTGGTCGTCGGCAAGAGCGATTGGCCCCTGCCCATCCCGCTCGTCCAGAAGGACGGCAAGTGGGTGTTCGACGCGGAGGCGGGCCGCGAGGAGATCCTCGCCCGCCGCATCGGGAAGAACGAGCTCGAGGCCATCTCCATCCTCCGCGCCTACATCGAGGCCCAGGTGGCCTACGCGGGCGCGGACCGCGACGGTGACGGCGTCCGCGAGTACGCCCAGCGGGTCTTGAGCAGCGAGGGCAAGAAGGACGGCCTCTACTGGAAGACCGATCCGGACTCCGACGAGGAGCAGAGCCCCCTGGGGCCGCTGGTCGAGTCGCTCCGGAAGTACCTGAGCGAAGGGAGCAAGGGCGCGCCCTTCAACGGCTACTACTGGAAGATCCTGCCGGCCCAGGGCGCGAACGCGCCCGGCGGTGCGCACTCCTACTTGATCAACGGCAACATGATCGCGGGCTTCGCGATGGTCGGTGTACCCGCGAAGTACATGGAGACCGGCGTGATGACCTTCCTCGTGAGTCACCACGGGAAGTTCCTCGAGAAGGACCTCGGCGAGAACGAGATCGAGATCGTCAAGGCCATGGAGATCTTCGACCCCGACGAGACCTGGACCGAGGTCGAGGAGACCGAGGAGTAGCAGCCGGCCGCACGCGCCCGGCGACGGAGAACGGGGGCGGCTCCCACGGGGGAGTCGCCCCCGTTCTCGTTGCCGGCAGGCGCTGGAACCGGGAC
>JAUXCH010000548.1 GCA_030618975.1 Planctomycetia bacterium | reverse complement strand
GAACCTCACCTACGTCAACCTCGCCTACTCCCTCGACGTCATGTCCCTCGGCCGGCTCCGTGACCTGCCGCTGGTCTCCAGCGACGAGGCCGGGCACTTTCGGCTCGCGTGCCTGCCCGCGGCGCTGGAGACGGCGGTGTTGGGGGCCGGGCATCCCCGGTACGCGGGGACCTGGTCGAAGCCGCTGCTCATCGCCGGCGGCCGAGGACACAGCGATCTCGTACTGCGCGTCGAGCCCACGGCCCGCGTGGAGGGGAGGGTGCGTTTCGATGACGGGGAGATCGTGCCGGGGGCGCGGATCGTCGTAGACACCCACGAGCGGGTGTGGAATGCGCCCGATCCGCTCGAGACCGACGCCGAGGGCATCTTCCGCCTCCCTGCCGTCCCGCCGGGCCCGGTCCGTCTCCGTGCGCAGGTGAACGAGCCCGTGACGATGCTCGGTTGGGGAGAGCGTCTTCTGCTCGCCCCGGGCGAGATCCGGCGCGGGGTGGAGATCGTGATCGTCCGGCGGCACCCGACGATGGGTCGCCTCTGCGACACCCAGGGTCGGCCGCTCGCCGGAGAATGCGTGCAGGCCCAGGTGCCCGTGCCGGACGATCCCGACGACTTCGAGGTCCTCGCCCGGGTCAAGACCGACGAGGACGGCCGCTTCGCGCTCGATCTCGATCCCGGCCTCACGGTCGATCTCCACCAGATGAGCCCGCGACAGGTGCGCCGTCTCGCCACCGCAGTGGGAACGCCGGCCACGGGTCTGGATCTCGTCTCCTCCGCGACGCCGATCCACCGTGTCGAGGTTCGTGTCCTCGACGCCGACGGTTCGCCTGTGCCTCTCTTCTTCGTACACACCTGGCACATGTGGTGGCCGGGGAGGCCCCCGTTTCGCGAGTACCGGAACACGGCGCAGGGACGGAACGGTTGCGCCGTCGTGGAGGTGCTCGATGGACCACCCTTCTTCCTCGACGTTTCGGGGCCGCAGAATGCCGCAGGGCGAGCTCTCCCGCTCGAATCGGCCGGGCTGGAGCTCCACGAGATGCCCAGCGGCGTCTTGGAGGTTCGGCTGCGCGCCCTGGGTGAGGTGCACGGCATCGTGGTGGACGTTGAGAACCGGCCGGTCACGGGGGTCCGGATCCGGGTCGACGGCGAGAGGTCGGCGATCGCGGTGAAGGCGGACGGGAGGTTCTGCGTAACCGGGATCTCCCCCGATCACGACTCGGTGTACATCAGGGTGGAGGTGCCTCGCGGGTACTGCGCCGCGCCAGGTTTCCGGGCGTGGGTAGGGAGTGCCCCGGTACGCATCGTCCTGCTGCGCGGCGGGACGGTTGGCGGCCGGCTCGTCTCCCCGGTGCCGGTGGACATGGAGGGCTGGACGGTCCGTGCACTCTGGGACGACCTGTCCCCGAGAGAGGCTGTGAGCGCTTCCACCGAGGTGGCGGCGGACGGCACCTTCACAATCGTCGGAATCCCCCTGGAGCGCAGTGTCTCGATCCAACTCGCTGCCTTCGCGCCCTGGCACGATCTTGGCCTGTACGCGGAATCCGTGGAACAGGTGCGTGCGGGAGTCACGGACGTCCAGATCCTGCTTCGGGAGGGTCGGAGCATCCACGGTCGCGTGCTCGGCCTGGAGGGTCGGGTGGGAGACATCCTGCTCCTGCGAGTCGCCGCAGTCGATGAACGGGGTTCCTCGATCCGGTCGGTCTGGGCGCAGGTCGAGGACGAGGGTGCGGCTTTCGAGATTCCCGCCCTACCCCCGGGACGCTACGCCGTGCGGGTCGACCTCGATGAGCACCTGCTGGTCCAGGTGGAGGGAGTCTCTCCGGGTGCGCGGGAACTCGAGATCCACCTTCCGCCGCTGACTCGAATCACCGGGCGCGTGCTCGGCCTGCCCCACGGCGAGCAGGCCCGCGTGCTCGGCTGGCTGTCGGACGCGAACGACGCGGTGGACCATGACTGGGCGGTTGTCACTGACGAAGATGGCGGGTTTGCGATCGAACGCGTGCCCGCGGGACGCTCGTGGATCGTGAGTGCCGCCGCCAGGGATCTGGCGCTCGTGGGCGTGACCGCGCCCGTACCGGCCGGTCGCACCGACGCGGTGGTCCGGCTCGAGAAGGGACTGTCCATCGCAGGTCGATTGCGCCGAAGGGGCGGCGGCGCGCCGACCTGGAAGTTCGTCACGGCCGTCGGGAACGGCCAGTTCGCGTGGGATGCGAGCACCTCGGATGGCTCCTTCCGACTGGGGCCGCTCCTACCCGGAGAGTACCGGATCCTCGTCGCCGGGCGCTCGGTCCGGCGTGAGACGGTGGCCGTGAATGTCCCGGCCGGCACGCAGGACCTGGAGATCGAGTTGCCCTGAAAACCCCGGCGACTCCGGGACGATCGCCGGCCCGTGATCCGGTCGAGCGATCGGGGCCGTTCCGGACGCACACGAGAGCGCACACGGCGCAGCCCGGTGGCGTCCAAGACTGTATGCTCGCGCGTCGAGCCTCGGGGGAGAACCCATGCGACGCCTCGTTCTCGCGCTGCTGGTCCTGGTGGCCCTCGGTCTGGCCGTGTACAGGCTCAGGCCGGCTGAGACCCCGGAAGAGGGGCAGCGCGAGCCGCCGGTGGAGGTGGAGAAGGACGGCGACGGAGACGCGACCGTACCCCCGGTCGTGCTGCGCGGCGACGCGACCGCCGCCCCGTCGAAGGTCGCCGGGGGCCGCTCCGTCCGCGGGGTCGTCCTCGACCGGGAGGGCGGCGCGGTGCCCGACGTGCTCGTCGTGGTCGGGCGGGTCCGGCCACGGACCCTGACCCGCCGCCTCGTCGAGGCCGAAAAGCCCGGAGGGCCCGACGAACGGGTCGCGGCGTCGACGCGCTCGGACCCGCAAGGCCGCTTCGCGATCGAGAACCTCCCTTCCGGTTCCGACGTGGGCCTGTGGATACGCGCCGTGCCCGAGCCGCCCGCAATCGGGTCCGGGGCGTCGTTGCCAGGTGGCGGTTGGACGGCGGCGGACGTGAGCCTGCAGGTCACCGACGGCGTGCCGCTCGCTCTGCGGGTCGTCGACGCGGGCGGACGAGGCGTCGTGGCTCGTGTCGAGGCCCGATCGTCCTCCGCCTTCAAGCGGTCTCTCGGGATGCCCGGCACCTGGTTTTCCAGGACCTCGTGGACGAACGCGGACGGGCGCCTGGTCCTCCCGGCCGTACCCGTGGGCCTCCTCCGCGTGAACGTCCGGGTGCCGGAGCGCATCGAGATCCGCGGCCTGCGCGTGCCTGCACCGTCCGAGGACGAGCACGTGATTCGTCTGCCTGGGGACGGTCCCTGCACGCTCGAAGGCCGGGTGACGAATGCCATAGGGGCCGGCGTCGCCGCGGCGCGGATCGTCGCCACCGTGACGCGCCCCCCCGGCTCCGAGGCTCGGGAGATCACGCGGGTCACCACGACGAAGGCCGAGGGCCGCTACGTCTTCGGCGGCCTGACGTCCGGCGCCCTGACGCGCTTGGAGGTCGACGCCGACGGCTACCAACCGCGCTCCTTCGAGGACCTGCGCTGGAGCCTCGATCCGGCAAAGCCCCTGGTCTTCGACATCACGCTGGCGCGTGGTGGCACGATCACCGGGCGGGTCCTGGGTCCCGAGGGGCAGGGCCTCGCGGGCGCGAGTGTCGAGGTGCGGGTTCGGAGTCGCCGCATGGCCACGCACGCGTGCGTGTCAGGCCGCGAGGGCCACTACCTCTTGCGGGGCGTCCCGCCGGGTGAGCACGTCCTGGCGGCGAGCAAGGACGGGTACTACGCCGAGTCTGCGGTTGTCGGCTTTGGCGCCTCGCGCCGCGACCGTCTGCTCCGCTCGGTTCGTGGCGGCGCGCTGGTCACGCTCGAAGACGACGGTGGCACGGCGCACCACGATTTCACGCTGCGGCCGGGGATCCCGGTGGCCGGGGTCGTCCTCGACGAAGCCGGCGCGCCCGTCGTGGGGGCGCGGGTCGTCGTCGGCGCTCAGGCCGCCGTGACCGATCTCCCCCCGATGAGTTGGATCACCTTCGGGAGCGGCGCGACCGGTACGACGACCACCGGCGAGGACGGGCGGTTCGCGTTCGCCGGTCTCCGGCCCGGCGCGCGCCCCGTCTTCCTCGAAGCACGCCGCAAGGGGCTGGTCACGGACGCCTTGGAG
>JAUXCH010000756.1 GCA_030618975.1 Planctomycetia bacterium | reverse complement strand
CTTGGCATACTGGTCAGGAAGGAGCCACCGGCATGCGTCAGGACGTTCCGGCTGAGGGGGCGCGCCGTAGAAGGCGAGGGATCGTCGGCGGACTGTGGTCTGCTGCGGTTCTGCTCTTCGGCCTCGGTGCAGCCATCGCCAGCATCGGAATCTACGCGGCCTTCGTGAAGCCGGGTCCGTGGGAGGCCGTGAGTCTGGTCCTCCTGGGGTCCGGGCTGATCCTGATGTCCCTGGGATTGCGGCGGGGAGCCCTCGGTGTTCCCCCAGGCAGGCTGCTTCGGGTGGCGGCATCGGGCCTCGTGCTGGTGGCCGTCGCCATCCACTTCTTGCTCG
The DNA here is from genome assembly GCA_030618975.1 of Planctomycetia bacterium. Lineage (GTDB taxonomy): Bacteria > Planctomycetota > PLA2 > PLA2 > JAEUHO01 > JAUXCH01. Next base: position 2,439 of record JAUXCH010000756.1, on the reverse strand, counting down.
TGTAGTCCGGCTGCATCTGGTTCGTCGACTGCCGCCGGTGGGCTCGAGGACGTTCCTGACCGCCTTCGCCCGCCCGCGCTGCCGATGAGTTTCACAAGGGGGGGGGCACGCAGGACGTGGCCGGTGGGATCACGCAGCCTCCCAAGCTGCTACAGGGTCCGGCCCCGACCGGATATCATCGCTTGGGAACGCCCCCCTCCGCATGGACCACACCATGAGCCGTCGCCGGGTTCTTGTCCTCGCCGTCCCCGTTCTCGTGTTCTTGATCGCGGTTGCGGTGTACCTGTTCTGGCTCGACGACAGCGAGGCGGTCCGCGAGTCGTGGAATGCGAGGCTCGCGGCTCTCCGCGCTGCGGGTGAACCGATCGATCCGAGCGAGTTCCTCGGTGATCCCGTCCCCGACGATGACAACGCGGAGGGCTTGCTGAAGGAGGTCCACGAGGCGTACTACGCGGAGTGGCCTGATTGGCCGAGCCCGACGATGCTTCCCATCGACGATCCGGACCACGGCCTCACCGAGGAGCAGCGCGAGAACCTGGACTCCTGGTGGCCGACGCTGGAGCCGATGTACCTGCACTTGGAGGAGGCATCCCGACGGCCTGTTCTCGTCAGTACCTCTGGCGATCCCCTCGGGATCACCCTGATCCCGTGGATCCAGCACGCCGGTCTCCTGTGGATGCTCAGGGCGGAGTACCGTCCGGAGGATGCGGAGCGCATGGCCGTCCAGAACTTGAGAGTGGCCCTGGCGTGGCGACCTCGGAACGAAATCGAGGTCATGGTGCGCTGGGGTCACTTCGTGGGTGCCATTCGCCTGCTGCATCAGGCGATCGCCTCGGGGAGAGTCGATCTGGGTGCGAACGGCCCGACGCTGGATGACCTGCTGGCACGGGCCGAGTCCGGCTGGCTTGCGGATCGGCGTCTTGCCCTTCGGGCCCAGCGCGCCTGCGTGGTTCGCTACGTGGACTGGTGTTCCGGTCGTGCGACGCCGCCCGAGGACTTGCTGGAACTGGGGGTGCTTGTCGAGGACAGCGAGACATCCTCACGGAAGAGATTGTACGAGGACGCGCTCCAGGAGCTCGACCACATCGATGAAAAGGTCCGTGTGATCCACGCCGAATCGGCTCTTCGTACCACACCGGCCCAAGCCAAGTCGGAACACCCTGCGGTCACCTCCGTGTACGACCTGCGTGGTGCCCTGCTCCGCACGCTCGCCGAACTCCGATTGGCGCGCTGGGCAGTCCTGCTCGAAGGAGAGGTCGCAGCCGGACACTCCTTGGCTGACGACCTCCATGCGTACGAAGACCGCTTCCCCGCAGGGTTGCCCCTCGACCCGTACACCGGCCGACTCTTTCGATGGGCGAAGCGGGGGGAGGAGTGGCTTCTCGCCGTCGATGTGGACTCCGTAGACCCGGCCTTGCTGACGGCGGGCTTCTTCTGTGATGTGGATCCACAGGACGACGAAGCCCTGCTCGAGAACGACCTGGCCTGGGTCATTGGCAGCAGCGAAGACGACCGATGACCTCGACCCTCCCTGCGGAGAGTGAATGAGCACCGAGCAGCCAGGTCGTCGATTCTCGATGAGCTACATGGACCTCGCGCTGGCGAATCTGTAGCGCTTCGACGGCATCAATCGCTGGATCCAGGAACTCCCCTTGAACGTCGAGTTCGGACCGCCCAAGTGCACAAGTCGAGACCTGGAGGGCTTCAGGTCCGCGATCGCGTCCATGACCGAGGCGGAGCGAGACGATCCGGATCTGATTGACGAGGAGCGGGCGAAGAGGATCGCCACCGGCGCTGGGGTCGCACCGCACGCTGTGATGAATCTCGTAGCGTTGCGGCGGGAGGTGAATGCCGAGATGGGAGGGGCACCCTGATCCGAGGGCACTGATCCGAGGGATCTACCTCTCATTGCCGTGGAGGCGTTCACACTTGCCTCGTGGCACCGCCCGCGCCGTCGCGGCAGGGCCGGGCCGGGATGGAGCGAATCGCGCGAGGGTTCTCGCAGGCCTGGACGCCGGGCGTCAGTCCTACGGCTCGGAAACCCGCTCGATCACGATCCGCCGGCCTGCCACCTCGACCTCCGGGGGCGCTCGGTCTCGGTCCGCGGGGCCGCTCGGCGCGCCGCCGGGAAGAACTCCTGGCCGGTGGCGGCTCGAGGCGCCAGGACGCCCGTCATGCCCGACGCCTACTTCTGGTCGTCGTCTCGATCCTCGGGCAGGTCGAGATATCGGGCCGCGATGGCCTCCTCGGACTCGCCCTCGTCGGGCCCCTGTTCCTTCTGGATGCGCTTCAGCTCGGCCTTGTCGCGCCGCTTCTTCTCCTTGCGCTTCTTCCGCGCCCGCTTCTCGTAGGTTTCCGCCACTTCTGGTCTCCGCCAACCGTGCGGCTACGACGCGCATGACCGGACAGGGGACCGGGAGTACGGCGACCGGGGCGGAT
>JAUXCH010000920.1 GCA_030618975.1 Planctomycetia bacterium | reverse complement strand
TACGATCCGACTTCGTGATCAGCACGTTCTCCGGTTTCAGGTCCCGGTGGACGACACCCGCCTCGTGGATGGCCATGAGACCCTGTGCGACCTCTCGACCGATGTGGCGGCAGAGCTCCTCGGGGACCGTGCCGAACTCCTCGAGGAGGTCCCTGAGGGTCTGCCCCTCCACGTACTCCATGACGAGGAAGTGTCGCTGTACACCGTCCACCAGCAGGGCGTCGCAGTCGTAGCAGCGCACGACGTTCTCGTGCCGCACGGTCCGGCCGATCTCCGCCTCGCGCAGGAACCGCTTGAAGAAGCCCGCCTGCTCCATCAGGTGCGGATGGACGACCTTCACGGCCACGTGGGTCCCGACCGCGAGGTTGGCTGCGTCGCCCACGACCTCCCCGAGGTAGACCGACCCCATGCCCCCGCTGCCGAGGTCCGAGAGGATGCGGTACGGTCCGAGGGATTCGCCGTGCATGGAGGTAGTGAATCGCCACGGGGGTGGGGATGCAAGCGTCTGGCGTCGCTCCGGTCCGATGTCCCGGGGCCCCCGGGTCGGCCACGCGTCCGGCCCGAGCCACGTTCCGCGCTGGATTGCGCTCCACGGGGGGATACGGAGTCCCCTGGGGGGGGATCGCGATGGTGGGGAAACCGAGGAGCACCGAGCGAGACGCGGGCAGCAGGGGGCGTGGGTGCGTGGGTGCGTGGGTGCGTGGGTGCGTGGGTGCGTGGGTGCGTGGCAGGCGACGAGGCGCGGCGCTCGAAGACAAGTGATCTCGTCCTGCCCCCGACGCACACCCCGACGCGCACGGGATCCAGGCGCTGCCCCCCCACGCCCTCGCGATAGAACCGGGTCCCGGTGGCGACGGCTCGGCCCCCGATGGGCAGGCCGTGAACGATCGGGAGGCTCCCTTGCGAACGCGCGATGAGCTGATGCAGACCATCCGTGGGTACTGGCCGTCCCGTACTCTGTTGAGTGCCGTCGAGATCGGGCTCTTCGAGGCCCTGGGCCCGACAGGGCACGGCTCGGCCCGCTCGCTCGCCAGGCGGATCGGCACGGACCCACGTGCGACCGAGCTCCTTCTCGACGCGTTGACCGGCCTCGGCATCCTCACCAAGCGGGAAACCACCTACGCGCTGCGCCGCTGGGTGATCCCGTACCTGAGCGAAGAGCCGGACTCGGTGCTGGAGATGCTCCGCCACCACGTCCGGCTCCAGGACGTCTGGAGCCACCTGACCGAGTCCGTCCGGGCGGGCCGGCCGCCCGAGCCGGAGGGCGGGTTTCGCGGCGGCCCGGAGGAGGCCCGCGCTTTCACCCTCGCGATGCGCGCAGGCGCCCGGAGATTCGCCCCGCAGGTCGCCGAGGAGGTGCCGCTGGGCGGGCGCAGGCGCCTGCTCGACCTCGGCGGCGGCCCAGGCGTCTACGCCGCGGCCTTCGCCCGCACGTACCCGGACCTCGAGGTGGTCGTCGTGGATCTTCCCCACGTGTGCGACGTCGGTCGTACGCTCGTAGGGGAGGAGGAGGACGTCGCCGACCGCATCTCCTACCACGCCGCGGACCTCGACCACGACGACCTGCCGGAGGCGGACGCGGCGTTCCTCTCGCACGTGATCCACAGCCAGACCGTGCCGGAGGTGAAGTCGCTGTTTCGCCGCGTCCGCAAGGCACTGGAACCCGATGGGGTGTTCGTCGTGCGGGACTTCTTCACGTCGGCGGACCGGACGAGGCCGCCGGGTGCCTCGCTCTTTTCCCTGAACATGCTCGTCAACGACACGGGCGGACGGAGCTACGGGGCACGCGAGGTCGCGGACTGGTTGCGAAAGGCCGGCTTCTCGTCGGCGACGCATCGCCACTCGAAGCACGTGCCCGACGCGGGGTACGTGATCGCGAAGCGTTAGGAGCCCGATCGAGGCCCAGAGGGCGGCGAGGATGTCGTCGATCGACGGTCGATCGGCCGCGTTCGCGCCGACGTGTCGATAGCCCACCCGGGTATCCCCGCGTCCACGGGGGGGATCGGCGTTGTCCCTTGCGGGGTGCCTGGCACCGTACG
>JAUXCH010000555.1 GCA_030618975.1 Planctomycetia bacterium | reverse complement strand
CTGCAGGCACGCGGATGGATCGTGCTGCCGACGGACGATCGACCGCGCGGGCTCCTGGAGACAGCGGGCCGGCAGGAGTTCGAGTGGGTCATGCCCGTCATCTCGACGAACGCCCAAGACCCGCGACCCGAGTTGGTGCTCCTGCCCGAGCTCGCCATCGAGTTCCTCCCGGAAAGCGACGTACAGAGCCTCTTGGAAGAGTGGGGGCTCGAGGTCAAGCAGAAGCATCGTGGCAATCTCTACACGCTCACGTTCAAGGGTGGGCAGCCCACGTACACGCGAGTCATCGAGACCGCCCAGCGCGCGTACGAGTCGGGCAAGGTGAGGTCCGCGCAGCCGAACGGCCTGCCCCTGCCGCAACGGGCGGCGGAGACAGCGGATCCGCGCCTCGCAGATCAGTGGCACCTCGAGAACACCGGTGCCGGAGGGGGAACTGCCGATGCCGACGTCGACGCGTTCTCGGCTTGGGCCGCCCATCTCGGCGATCGAAACATCCGCATCGCCATCATCGACGACAGCGTCGAGAAAGACCATCCGGACCTCGAGGACAATTTCATCCTGGGACGCTACTACGACGGCGGCGCGGGCACGGTCGATCCCGATCCCTCTCCGCGCACGAAAAGCGGCAAGCACGGAACCTCCTGCTCCGGTGTGGCCGTTGCCTGTGCCAACGACATCGGGGTGAGAGGCGTGGCGCCCGGCTGCGGCTTGATCGGCGTGCACTTCTGGGATGCCAGCCTTGCCCAGACCGCCGACGCGTTTCGCTTCTGTGCCGATCCGGACGACGACCCGGGTACCGACGACGGCGCGGCGGTCATCTCGTGCAGCTGGAGCTGGAACCCGGCCTTTGACGCGGTATCGGACGCGATCGAGGACGTTGCGGCAAACGGGCGTGGCGGCAAGGGCATCGTCATCCTCTTCGCAGCGGGCAACGACTACGGCACCATCTCCGCCAACCAGCACTTCGCGTCGCTCGATGCGGTCTTCTGCGTCGGAGCGACCAACTGGCGGGACGACCACTCGCCCTATTCGAACCACGGGTGGGAACTCGACATCGTGGCCCCGAGCAACGACATCGACACGCCGGGCGCTCTAGCCATCGACACGACGGACGTGACGGACCGCAATGGTGAAACGTGGGGCTACGCGGTGGGCGACTACACGGGCACCGGGTTCACCGGGTTCGGCGGCACGAGCTCGGCGACCCCTCTGACGGCCGGCATCTGCGGGCTGGTCCTCTCGGTGAATCCCGCACTCACGGCAAAGCAGGTCCGATCCATCCTGGAACACACGGCCGATCCCGTGCGAGGCGTCCTCAGGCCGGCTTCCTACTTCGGAACCACGCGACACGATCACTACTACGGCCACGGTCGCGTGAACGCCCGCAACGCCGTCCTGGCCGCCCACGCCAGCTTGCTGGACGGATCCCTCGTATGGCCGACTGAAGTCAGCGGCACGTCCGTGGTCGCGCTAGCGAACGACGGCGGCACCGAGATCACCTGGACCAACCCGCCGGAGAACCTCGCGGGCGTTCTCGTGGTCAAGAGCGCGAACGGAATCGCATGGAGACCGACCGACGGCGAGCGCTACCAGGTCGGTCAGGTTCTCGGGTGCGGGGATCTCGAGGTTCTGAGCCTCGCCGAGGTCGAATCCCTGACCGACCTCTTTGGAGAGCCCTCGACGATCTACGCGATCTTCCCCTTCACGGCGGAGCATCGCTACGGCTGGGGCGCGATCGGGATGATCCTCGAGGACGGTCCCGGAGGCTCCGGCGTGGCGGTCAGCGCTCCGAGTAGCGCGCACGAAGGCAGGCGTCGCCTCAGGTAGCCCTGTCGGTCGCGAAGGACCGGGCGCCCCGTGGGGGCGCCCGGTCTTCCGACGTACGCGATCTCCCGGCAGGTGCTGGACGAGGAAGCAGGAGTCGCGACGCGCTCCTCGCAGCCGCAGAAGATCGGCAGGATCCCCGGCAGCACCAGGGTCCACACGGCGACGCCGAAGGTCAACCCGGACGCGGCTGCCTCACGCCAGGACCGTGAGCAGGGATGTGACGGGGTGAACGCCGTGGCCGCCGACCTGGAGGCGATAGCTGCCCTCGGCCAGGGGCGGCACCTCGACACGGTAGGTGCCGTCGTCGGCGCTTCGCAGCTCGAAGGTGCCCGCGATCTCACCCGTATCGACGTTGGACAGGTACGCCTTGAGTCGCAGGCCGTCCCCTCCACCCCGAGCCACGATCGAGACGGGTTCGTCCACGCCCACGAGCTCTTCGACGTCGACCCCGATCCACGCAGGCGCGGGAACCTCGAAGGAGGAGAGGTCGATGTCCTGCCCGGTGAGCAGGCCGCGCAGATGCGTGAGGACCGAGCCGTTGTTCTGGAGAGCGCCGTGTTTCTCGCCGGCGAACATGCCGGTTTCGGGATCCTCGATCTCGAGGGGGAGCGCGGACACCCGCGGTACCGTGCCGTCACCGGACATGTCCCGGCCCTTCCACGACCTCAGAAACTCGAGCGTGTCGCCGATCAGACGTACGGACTGCCGCGTCGGCTGCTCGATGCCGCTGATGGGACGGACGCCATAGACGTCGTCCTGGTCGTCGTGGGCGGCGACCGCGTCACGAATGTCGTGGTGGAATCGCAGGGCCTCCCTGGCGAGTTCCCGGTCGATGTGGGGCAGATCCGTCTCGGCCACGCGTAGGAGATCCGCTTCCCCCACGTCCACGCACGGGTAGATCGGAAGGAGCTCGTACAGGGATGTGAAGGAGCGGAGCGCGGCCGTCAGATCGAAGACCTTGAAGGGGCCGATCTTCTTCTTCACGCCCGCGTAGAGACTCTCCACCGCGTTGACGGAACCGCGGTACGGCGTGCCGAACGTGATGAGGCTTCGCGTCAGCTCCCACCCGCCGAGCTTCTCCAGGAACCAACGCGAGACGAGCCCACCCATCGAGTGGCCGATGAGGATCAGCTTCGCGTCGGCGTTCCCCGAGCTCTCGCGCCACGCGCGGAGGGCCGGCTCGGCCATCTTCTCGAGGTTCCGCGCCGAAGCCCGATTGGTGCGTCGCCAGTCGTACGGGAACTCGAAGTAGTTCTCGCCTTCCGTAACGGCGAAGTGCTCCAGGATGCTGGCCCGGACCTTCCCGTAGCCGTCGATGCTCCAGAGCCCGGGGATCAAGTGAATGTCCGGCATGAGCCGTGTCGCGACCACACCGTCCGGAGCATCGTCGAGGTCCGGATCATCCCCCACCAGCTCGAGCGACTCGATGCTCTTGCCGAGCGACTTGATGAAGTTGAGCACACCGCCCGGACTCACGGCCCAGACGTCTCGACCGTCCTTCTGGAGCACACTTCCCGTGATCCCAGGGAGAAGCACGATCACGTCACGCATCGGGTTCTTCGGCATGCCGACACACTCCCATCGGCCTGCACGGCCGTACGTTTACTTGACGATACGGATGCGAACTGACCCCTTCCGCGGGCCCGGCACGGGCCCTGGAGCCGCTCCGAGACCGACGAAGGGGGAGCGTAGCACCAGCCGTACCGGCACGGAAGAGTCCAGAGGCCCACGAAGGTCGAGACGAGTCCCTTCTCCCGCCGGTGCTTCAGGATTCGGTCGATGGCGACCGGATCCGCGATCCACGCCGCCACGCCCGTCTCCCCGTTGCGGCGAGGACAGGGAGGCGGATTCACCTCGAACCTCTTCCTCAGCGTCCTCGCCCACGACTGCCGCCGCCTGACGAGAACTCGTCACAAACGTCTCGAGTGTCGGGACGATCCGCACCGCAGTGAGCTCTGGCCCGCCCCGCCCGCACCTCTCGAAGGCGCTGGGCCCATGCACCGACCCCGGCGGGTACTCTCGGGCGTCACCGGCCACCCCGGCCGGAGGGGATCGCTCATGCCCACGCCTTCGCACTGGCTGGAACGCCTGACCCACGCGACGGAGTACCGCGAGTTGCAGAGTCTCTTCTCCGAGATCGCCACGGAGGCCCGGACCACGGAGGATCCCGAGGCCGTTGCGTCTTGGATCGACGAGGCAATCCTCCGCATCGAGCGGGAGCGGCACCGGGACGAGGACGAGCTGCGCGCGTTCGAGAAGGAGTACGACG
>JAUXCH010000312.1 GCA_030618975.1 Planctomycetia bacterium | reverse complement strand
GTTCGTCCCGCGAACCGAGGGACACGGGCGGGCGTCGATCGGACCTGCGGGTCCACGCTCCGTAGAGCTCATCCCCGCGGGCCCGCGGCCCTACGGCCCCGCTACGCGCGGGTGCGGCCGTGTACGGCCGTGAGCTCCGGGGTGTCGCGCGGAAACCGGGTGCGGGGGGGGCGGGTAGATGGCGAGAGGTGGTACCTGCGAAAAGGGTCTCCCCCCGGATCATGGGTTCGGGGTAGGTTCGCGCGCCTTGGATCGCCGTGCCCTCCCCCTCGTCGTGCTCGCCCTGGCCCTCGCGCCCCTGCTCGCCACGGGATGCGGGGTGGAGGTCCACCGGAGCGATCCGCCGAACACGGTCCACCTGGCGCTCACCGCCGAGATCGCGGGACTGGACCCCGCGCACTCCCAGGAGGCCGTGGCGTCGATCTGCTGCCTCCAGATCTACGACACGCTCTACGAGTACCACCACCTGAAGCGCCCCTACGAGCTCCAGCCCTGCCTCGCCGCGGCCCTGCCCGAGGTCTCCGAGGACGGGCTCGTCCACACGATCCGGATCCAGGAGGGCATCCACTTCCACGACGACCCCTGCTTCGCGGACGGCAAGGGCCGCGAGGTGACCGCCCACGACTTCGTCTACTGCCTCAAGCGGTTGATGGACGCGAAGACGGCGAGCCCCGGCACCTTCGTCCTCGACGGGTACGTGGAGGGCCTGGACGCGTTCCGCGAGGCCTCGGGCGCCAAGGACCTCCCCAAGCACCGCACCGAGTACCCGGACGTCTCCGGCGTTCGCGCTCCCGACCGGTACACCCTCCGCCTCCGGCTCGTGAAGCCCTACCCCCAGATCCACCTCGTCCTCGCCATGCCCTTCACCTCCGTCTATCCGCACGAGGCGATCGGCTTCTACGGCGACGAGTTCCTCAACCACCCCGTCGGCACGGGGCCCTTCGTCGTCGAGTCCTTCAAGCGCACGCAGCACCTGGTCCTCGCGAAGAACCCGAACTACTGGGAGGACCTCTACCCCAGCGAGGGCATGCCCGAGGACGGCCCCGCGGGTCGTCTCGACGACGCTGGAAAACGCCTCCCGCTCTGCAACCGCCTCGTCTTCACCGTCTACAAGGAGACCCAGCCCGTCTGGCTCGACTTCCTCCTCGGCAACCTCGACCGCGCGGGCATCCCGAAGGACCAGTTCGACAACGCCGTCGACCCCGCCACCCGCGAGCTTCGCGGCGACCTCGCCGACCGGGGAGTGCGCCTCGAGAAGACGACGGACATCGAGGTCATCTACGACGCCTTCAACCTGCACGATCCCGTGCTCGGCACGCCCAACGGCGAGAAGGGCAAGGCCATCCGCCGCGCGATGAGCCTCGCCTTCAACGAGGACTGGGCGCGCGAGAAGCTCTACAACGACCGCCTCGACTCCCTCCAGGGCCTGCTCGTCCCCGAGTTCCCCGAGTTCGACCCCGACTTCGTCAACCCCTGGAAGAAGCACGCCGACGAGACCCGCGAGCAGGCCCTCGATCGCGCGCGCACGATCCTCGCCGACGCCGGCTACCCGGGCGGCAAGGGCATCCCGCCGATCTACTACGAGGTCACGGACAGCGTGACGGACTCCCAGTTCTACGCCGTCCTCAAGCGCGACATGCAGGAGATCGGCATCGACCTCCGCGCCTCGCGCGTCACGTGGACGCAGCTGATGAAGCGCATCGACCAGGGCGACGCGCAGATGTGGGGCGTCGCCTGGACCGCCGACTATCCCGACGCGCAGAACTTCCTCGGCCTCTTCTACGGCCCCAACAAGGCGCCCGGCCCCAACGGTGCGAACTACGAGAACCCCGCGTTCGACCGGCTGTACGAGCGTGCCATCGTCCTCCCGCCCTGCGAGGAGCGCACGCAGCTCTACCGCGCCATGCAGAAGATCGTCGTCGAGGACTGCGTCTGGATCTTCAAGTACCGGCGCGTCACCTACGACCTGCTCCAACCCTGGTTCCACAACTTCAAGCGGAGCGCGCTACAGGACCGCTACGGAAAGTTCCTGTGGGTCGACTCCGACGAGCGGCGCACGACGGCCGCGGCCTGGAACGAGCCCGTCTACGGTCCGCTGTGGATCGGGCTCGCGGTCGTGACCTTCGTGATCCTCCTGACGATCTGGGGCGCGCGCCGGCGCGTCCGGGCCTGGTAGGGGCTGCTCGGCATGTGGGCCTACGTCGTACGCCGCCTGTTCTACGCGATTCCCGTCCTCCTGGGCGTCACGCTCATCACCTTTCTGCTCTTCAACGTCGTCGGAGGCGATCCCGCCCGATCGATGGCCGGCAAGAACGCGAAGGAAGCCGACCTCGAGAAGATCCGCGAGCAGTACGGCCTCGACGGCTCCCTCCCCGAGCAGTACGGGCAGTTCCTGAAGGAGGTCGTCACCTTCGACTCCGGCCGCTCCTTCCGCACCAAGCAGCGCGTCGGCGCCATGATCGCGGAGGGCGCGGGCCCGAGCCTGGCGCTCGCCTTGCCCGCCTTCTTCGTGGCCAGCCTCCTCGGCATCGCCCTCGGCCTCTTCTGCGCCTACTTCCGGGGCTCCCTCGCCGACGTTCTCGTCCGGACCGCCTCCGTCGCCGCGATGTCCATCTCGAGCCTCGCGTACGTGATCCTGGGGCAGTACCTGCTCGCGTACCGGTGGCGGTTGTTCCCGATCTACGGTTTCGAGTGGTCGCTCGTCGGCACCGTCTTCCTCGTCCTGCCGGCGATGATCTGGATCCTGCTCTCCGTCGGCACCGACGTGCGCTTCTACCGCGCGGTGATGCTCGAGGAGATGCGCACCGACTACGTGCGCACGGCGGCCGCGAAGGGCCTTCGGACGCGCACGATCCTCTTCAGGCACGTGCTGAGGAACTCCCTGATCCCGGTCATCACCCGGCTCGTGCTCTCGATCCCGTTCCTCTTCCTCGGCTCCCTCCTCCTGGAGTCGTTCTTCGGGATCCCGGGCCTCGGCGCGCTGACCGTCAACGCCGTCACGAACAACGACTGGCCCGTCCTCAAGGCCGTGGTCGTGATCGGCGCGATGCTCTACGTGTTCGGCGTCCTGGTCTCCGACATCCTGTACGCGGCCGTCGACCCGCGCGTGAGGCTCAAGTGATGGGCGCGCCGGCCGCCGCCGTCCGGAAGACGCGCCCGCGCGGGTGGTTCCTCGCCGTGCTGGCGCGCATCGCGTCGTGGCCGTTCTCCCTCCTCCTCCTGCTGCTGGGACTGGTCCTCCGGGCGATCGGCTCCGTCAGGCTGCTGTGGACCCCCGAGGGGGACCGGCCCCCAGAGGGCCGCATCCGGCGCTACGTCGTCCGGAGCACCCGGTACCTGACCGGGCGGTCCCGCCTGATGCCACCGCTCGTCGGCGCCGTCGCGCTCGACGACGACGGCAAGGGCCAGTGGAGCGAGATGCGCCGCCGTCTCTGCCGCGACCGCGTGGCCATGGCCTGCTGGATCGGCATCGTCCTCTACCTCTACGTCGCGTTGCTGGCCGCCTTCGGCGTCATCGCGACCGACCCGGACCGGGGCGATCCGAACGCCGACTTCCGCCCGCCCACGATCTCGGTCGTTCCGCTCGAGCTCGGCGAGCACCCCCTGGGCACCGACTTCCTCGGCCGCGAGGTCTGGAAACTCACGGTGCACGGCGCGAAGAACGCGCTCTGGATCGGCACCTTCTCCGCGCTCGTCGCCTGCACGATCGGCCTGGTGCTCGGCGCCGTGGCCGGCTACTTCGGCAAGTGGATCGACGAGATCATCGTCTGGCTCTACGCGACGCTCGAGTCGATCCCCTACCTGCTGCTGATGCTCGCCCTGAGCTTCGTCTTCCAGAAGAACCTGTCCCTCCGCGACGGGTACGAGGCGTCGTTCCTCAAGCAGGACCTCCACATCAGCCTGGGCCTGTTCACGATCATCCTCGCGGTCGGGCTGACCTTCTGGGTGGGGGTGTGCCGCATCGTCCGCGCGGAGTTCATCCGGCTCCGCGACCGGGACTTCGTGCTCGCCGCGAGGAGCCTCGGCATCCCGACGCATCGCGTGATCTTCCGGCACATCGTGCCGAACGTCTTCCACCTCGTGCTCGTCTCGTTCTCGCTCCTCTTCATGGGGGCGATCAAGTTCGAGGTCATCCTGTCCTTCCTCGGCGTGGGCATGGAGGAAGGCGAGGCGTCCTGGGGTCAGATGATCAACCAGGCGAAGGTCGAGCTCATGCGCGCCGACCCCGTCTGGTGGCAGATCGGAGCGGCGACGGCCGCCATGTTCGGTCTGCTCCTCTGCGTGAACCTCTTCACCGACGCCCTCCGCGACGCCCTGGACCCGCGCCTGAGGAACTGAGCGTCCGCATGTGGCTCCCACGACGCCCTCGTCGTCGGCAGCGAGCGCCCGGGGGAGGGGCCCTCGACCCTCGAGGCCTGCGAAGCGGCCGGGCACGGCGGTACCCGCGTGCGGGTGCTTCCCGGGAGTCCTCGTTCGGCCAGGGCCTCGCGCGCCGCCTGCGACGCCGGTCCCTCAGGCCACGCGCTCGCCGAGCACCTCGCGCACCTGGGAGCGCAGCTCCGCCGGGGAGAACGGCTTGGCGAGGAACGGCGTCGGCACGCTGCCGTTCATCTTCCGCAGCGCGTCGGCGGGATACCCGGACATGAAGAGAATCTTGGCGTCGGGCCTCAGGTCGTGGAAGCGCTCCGCGACCTCGCGGCCGTTCAGCCCCGGCATGATCACGTCGGCGAGCAGGAGGTGGATGCCGTTCGGGTGGTGGCGGGCGCTCTCGAGCGCCTCGTCGCCGTTCGCCGCCGGCAGGATCTCGTATCCGGCTTCCACGAGCACGTCGGTGACGAGATCCCGCACGGGCGACTCGTCGTCCACGAGGAGGATCGTGCGTCCGTTCGTGGCGACCTGCGGCTCCTCGTGGCGGATCGCGGAACCGGGCCTCGGCCGGATCTCGGCCGACGGCAGGTGGATCGTCACCGTGGTCCCCTGCTGCTCCACGCTGTCGACCCACCGGGTTCCCCTCGCCTGGCGGACGATGCCCCAGACCGTCGTGAGGCCCCAGCCGCGATTCGGGTCCTCTTGGGTCGTGAAGAAGGGATGGAAGACGTGGGCCCGGACGTCGGCGCTCATGCCCTTGCCCGTGTCCTCCACGTCGAGCATGACGTAGTGGCCTGCGGGCAGGTCCCGCTGGGCTTCCTTCTCCGAGACGCGTCCCTTGCGCACGCGGATGCGCAGCGTGCCGCCTCCCGGCATCGCCTCGGTCGCGTTCGTGGCGAGCGCGTTCAGCGCGACCCCGAGCGCCACGGGATCGACGAACACCCGTGCGGGTTCGTCGCTCGTCTCGAGGACCAGCTCGACGTCGGGCCCCAGCCGTTTCCTCAGATCCGCGGAGGCACCCGCCACGACCTTCCTAAGGTCCACGACCTCGGGCGCGGCGCCGTCGGCCCCGCGCATGGCCTGCAGACGGTCGGCCAACTCGCCCGCCCCCTCGGTGGCCTCCCGCATGTGCCTCAGCATCCTGCGGACGCGGTCGGGGTCCTTCCCGAGGGCCCCCTGGATGATGTCGAGCCCGCCCGCGAAGACCATCAAGTAGTTGTTCAGCGCGTGGGCCGTCTTGCGCGCCACCCTCTCCACGGCCTGGGTGGCCTCGACCCGCGCCTGATGTTCCGCCAGCCGTTCCGCGGGCGTAACGGACCGCGGGGGTCCGTTGGACGTGCCGTCGTCGCCGGCGGACGCGTCGGGGGAAGGCGGCGGGGACGAGGTGATGACAGGCTCCACGAGCGCATCCGGGAGCGGGACCCACCCGCCTCGAATCGCCGACGCGAGCATAGTCTCATCGGCCAATCCGCGAAGCGACCGGGAGTCGGGGGCGTTCCTTGGCGTCCCGCTCCGGACCGGTGTCCCAGTCGGCGGGGCAGGGGGGGGAGACTCCACGGGGACCCTCCGAGAGCCCAAGTTCACGCGGGTCACCGCGTCCAACCCGGGTGGGGAAACGCCGCCGCATCCGCCGCCGGATGGGTGGCGTCGGGCGCGTCCGCGATTAAGAAACGGTTTGGGCGAGGGTGGCATTCACGCTCGCGGTGAGCCCGGGGCACCGTGTCGATACCCTCCCGGCTGCTCAGCCCTGGAGGAACCAGAGGGTCTCGGCCTTCCATTCCCCGGTAACCAGGAGGAGCCGCGTCAGCACCGCTCCCTCCGGGGTCATCACGCGCCGGCGCTCGGCCTCGCCTTCCTGCGTCGCGTCCTCGATCGACCGGGCGAGCCGGGCGTGGGCAAGCTGCGCGTCCTCGTGCCGG
>JAUXCH010000829.1 GCA_030618975.1 Planctomycetia bacterium | reverse complement strand
GTTCGACGCGCGCAACGTCCACTACGGCATCCGCGAGCACGCCATGGGCGCGATCATGAACGGCATGGCGCTCCACGGCGGCGTACGGCCGTACGGGGGCACGTTCTTCGTGTTCAGCGACTACATGCGACCGGCGATCCGTCTCGCGGCCCTGATGGGGCTCCGCGTGATCTACGTGTTCACGCACGACTCGATCGGTGTCGGCGAGGACGGCCCCACCCACCAGCCCGTGGAGCATCTCGCCGCGCTCCGCGCCATCCCCGGCCTGACCGTGATCCGGCCGGCCGACGGCGCGGAGACCGCGGAGGCGTGGCGCCAGGCCCTGGAGGCCGACGGGCCCACGGCGCTCGTGCTGTCGCGCCAGGGACTCCCCGAGATGGAGGGCGGCACGGCCCGTGGCCGTGGCCTGGCGAACGGTGCCTATCGAGTGCTCTCCGCAGGCAACGGCCAGGTCGACGTGCTCCTCCTGGCCTCCGGGTCGGAGGTGCAGCACGCCGTGGGCGCGGCCGGCCTGCTCGCCGCGGATGGGGTGACGAGCCGCGTGGTGTCCTTCCCGTCCTGGGAGCTGTTCGACCGACTCGACCCCGAGGCCCAGGCCGCGATCTTCGGTGAGGCCGTGGTCCGCGTGGGCGTGGAGACGGGCTCGTCCCTGGGGTGGCACCGGTGGGTCGAACCCACTGGGGGGCTCGTGACCCTCGACCGCTTCGGAGCCTCGGCGCCCGGGGAGCGTCTCATGGAGGAGTTCGGCTTCACGGCCGAGAACGTGGCCCGGGTCGCGCGGGAAACGCTCGCGAACGCTTCGTAGGATCCAATCCCGTGGCCTCTCGCGGGGGGCCGTGGGTAGCATGGCCTGCGTCAGTGGGAGGTCGGGCGACATGCAGATCGTGATCGGGGGCAGGGACGAGACCGCGTTTCGCCTCACCGAGGCCCTCATGGTCGATCACGAGGTGACCCTGATCTGCTCGGACACCGCACACGCGACACGGCTGGAGCGGCTCGACGCAGGCGTCGTCTACGGCACCATCACGTCGACGGCATTGCTCCGGCGTGCGGGGGTCGCCGACGCGGACCTGTTCGTCGCCGCCTCGACGCAGGACGAGAACAACCTGGTCGCGTGCGTCAGTGCCCGCCACCTGGGTGCGAAGCGCACGATCTGCTTCCTCACGAAGCTCGACTTCCGGGCTCCCCGGGAGGATCGCATCCACCTGGCCGAGAGCCTCGGCATCGACAAGGTCGTCGTGCCCGCGGAACAACTGGCCGAGGAGATCCTGCGCATCGTGGTCATCCCCGGCGCGCTCGACGTCGAGGTGTTCGTGGGTGGGAGCGTCCACCTCCTGCGGCACGGCATCGAGGCGGGGTCGGCGATCGTCCAGGGGACCCTCGCGGACATCGGCCTGCCGGAGGGCGTGGTCCTCGTCATGGCGAAGCGCGGGGAACAGATGTTCATCCCCAAGGGATCGACGCACCTGCAGCCCGGTGACAAGGTCACGGCCATGGGGACGAAGGTGGGCATCAACCGCCTGCTCCAGCGCTACCTCCGCAGCGCGATGCACGGCGCGGATGCCACGCGAGCGACGGCCGGCGGGGGGGGGAGCGTCGGGCTGGCCGTCGCGCGCGGCCTGGAGAGCCTGGGCTGGTCCGTCCGGATCATCGAGGCCGATCGGCAGCGGTGCGAGGAGATCGCGCCTCTCATCGACGGTCTCGTGTTGCACGGGGACGGGACGGATCTCGACCTCTTGGAGAGCGAGCGCATCGGCGACGACCCGGTGCTCGTGGCGGTGACGAGCAACGACGAGAAGAACCTCCTGGTGTCCCTCATCGCCAAGCACCTGGGAGTAAGCCGCATCCTGACGCGCGCCGACCTCCAGCCGAACGAACGCATCTTCGAGAAGGTCGGCATCGACGTCGTGCTCTCGGCGCGCGGTGCGGCCATCCGATCCGTCCTGGACGGTCTGGGCCACAACAAGGCGGACCTCCTCGCCGAGCTCGAGCACGGCGATGCCGGCGTGATCGAGATCGAGGTGCCGTCCGACTCCGAACCGATGCCGCTCAACGCGATGAAGGCGGACGTCTTCGCCATCATCGGCGCCATCCTCAGGCACGGAAGCGTGGTCATTCCGCGCGGCACGGACACGGTGCAGCCGGGCGACCGCCTGCTCGTCTTCTGCCGCCGGGAGCACGAACACCAGGTTCGCGAGTTCTTCCTGGGCGCGGGACGAGAGCGGGGGACCTAGCGCGTGCGACTGGCCCTGGTCTTCGGCGTCATCGGGCACCTGCTGCGACGCTTCGCGTTCGTGTTCGGCATTCCGTTCGCGATGGCGACCTGGGACCTGATCTCGCAGGCGAGACCCTCGACGGGCGGGATGACGTTCGGCGAGACGACCTGGCTCGGTCCGCTGTCCTACGTCGTCGCCGCGGGCGCCACGGCCTTGCTCGGGC
>JAUXCH010000106.1 GCA_030618975.1 Planctomycetia bacterium | reverse complement strand
CCCTCGACGTCGCCAAGGGCCAGGACGCCAGCCCTGTCGCCCGAGACCACTGCGCCCGAGACCACGGCCTTCGCTTCCCCGGCAACAGCTGTCGCCAGGACCTCGACGTTCTCGATGAAGACACGAGCCTGTTCCGGGTGGATGTAGGGCCTCAAATGTTCGTAGCCCAGCCCCGAAACGACGATGTTCGTGTCAAGCAGGAGTCGCACGCACTGCCGCCAGGGCTTCGTTCGCCAGCTTCATCGCGTCTTCGGCGCTGAGGTCGGCGTTCTGCTCCTGGATCTCGGTCACGGTGCGCCGGAGGACTTCGCCGCGGCACGCCGCCTCGACGAAAGCCGACAGGTCGCCCTTCTTCAGGCCCGTCCGGGCAAGGAAGACGCGCACCAAACGGTCGGTCCGATCCGCGATGGACAAGTTCCAGCGGGTCATGGGGCTCCCCTTGTGTGTCTATGTGCCTATGCACCCACCATAGCACGAATCCGGTCCGTGGTCCGTGCCTTCGTCGGTTGCCGTGGAGTCAGCGGTTCCGCTGACGGTCGCGTCCTCGAGCGGAGCTACAGCGTGCGGACCGAGAGGCCGTCGGCCTGGTCGCTGCCGAGCGCGCGGAGGTGGCGCTTCAGCGTGCGCGAGGTCGCGCCGGCTGTCGGGAGCCGCCCGGCGAGAAGGACGCGGTTCTCGTAGTCCGCGAGGTGGACGACGAGCGCGCGAGGAGCGCCGCGGACGCGCCACGGGGCGGCGAGGCGGCCGAGGAGGTCGCGCCAGGCGATCCCCGGGACGGGCAGCACGTTCGTCACGACGACGCCGCTCGGCCCGACCTTGTCCTTCATGAGCGCGGGGAGCACGGCGAGGCTGACGTTCGGCTTCGTCACGTCGCCCGTCGTTTCGACGGAGAGGTCCTCGAGGATCAGGTCGAAGGTCCGGCGGCGCGAGCGGAGCCAGCGCGCGGCCTCGCCCTCGTGGACCGTGACCGAGCCGACCCAGGGGCCCGAGTGCTCTCGAAAGAGGGCCTCGCACTCGAGCGAGAGGTCGACGGCCTCGAGGGGATGGCCGAAGCCCATGGCGCGGAGCGGCGCCACGAGACCGCCGCCCGCGAAGCCGAGGAGGGCGACGTCGGGTCCCGGCGCGAGCGCGGCGATCGTGGCCGCGAGCACGTCGAACAGGCTGTCCGTGGGACCGGGCTTCCTCACGATCTCGCTCAGCACGAGCCCGTGCTGGACGATGCGGACGCCGCGTCGGGTGCGGACGACCTTCACGCGTCCTCCCGGCCCTGCCGTACGGCCTGGGCGATCCTTCGCGAGCCGTCGTAGGGGAGGCGCATGTGGCCGGAGAAGGCCGCGCCCGCGAGGAGGCCGTCCTCGATCCTCTCGAGCAGCCAGGAGCCGGCGTGGCGCGCCTCGCCCTGGCGAACGGCGGCGCCGCGGTCGAGGATCCAGCGCAGGTTCGCGCGCTCCTGGACGCCGACGGGGGGCGAAAGCACGAGGGGCAAGCCGAGCCCCCCGTAGAAGACGAGCTCGCTCGGCTTCGTCCACAGCACGTCGGCTTCGGCGAGCAGGTCGTTGAAGGCGCGGTAGTACGATGCGAAGTCCGGCGCGACGAGAATGCGCGTGCGCTCTGCGATCCCCGCGTCGTCCGCGTAGCTGCCCAGCCGCGCCGCGACCTCCTTCCGGGTGCCGGCGACGAGCGCGAGGCCGAGGCGGTCCGCGCGGACCGCGTCGCGCAGGCCGTGCAGCACCGCGCGCGCCAGGTCCATCTGCGCGCCGGCGCCGCCGATCGCGAACACGACGAGCGGCGGCCGCGAGGCCGCCGATCGGGGCGCCGGAAGAAGGTGGCCCCGGGCCTTCGCCCGGAGGCGGGCGCGGAAGATCCCTCGCGGATCGAGTCGGGCGAGGCGGGCCGCGAGGTTCTTCAGCAGGGGCCCCTCGTCCCCGGTTCCGACCAGGCTCGGAGGGAGCGGGAACCCGGTGAAGGTGACGTGCTCGCCTGGCACGCCGTAGGCGGAGAGGCGGCGGACCACGCGGCGCGTGGGCGCGAAGTAGCGGATCCTCGACCGTGCGCCGCGCATCGGGGCCCAGACCCGGTTCACGTCCGCGTCGGTGACGACGCAGTGGACCCCTTCCCGGCCGGCCCGGTCGGCGACGATGGCCTCGGCGTAGAAGGTCGACACGAGCGCCGCGTCCTCGGCCGCGAGCCGGGCGGCGAGGTGGCGTCCGAAGCCCTGGGCCGCGAGGCGCTCCAGGGTGTGCGCACTGCGTGTCGGCAGGGAGAGGTCGCGCTCCGGGTGAAGGGGTGCGATCGAGGTGATCCACTCGAGGAAGGCCGCCGCGGGCGCGCCGATCCCACGCTGCGTGGAGAGGCGGCTCGCACGCTCGTAGAAGAGGCGGATCCGGTTCCAGGTCTTGAGGTCGCCGGGCGAGGCGAGCGGCGGGAGGTCGCTGCGCAGGGGTCGGACGCCGAGCGCCTCGGCGACACTGAATGCCGCGCGCAGGTGGCCGTAGCCCATGCTGGGCGCGGTCACGAAGACCTTCTTCGCCGGCGCCGCGTTCCTGCTCATGCGTCTTCCCGCCTTCCTCGCCGGCCTACCGGCCGAAGCCCGGCGGGGCCGTGCCGGAATCGAGCCGCAGTCGCTTCACGTACGGGGTCCACGCCGCGCGCGCCTCCGCGAGCCGGGCGTCGAAGGCGAACGGGTCGGGGACGTCGCCGGTGGCGACGGGGCGCCAGGCCGCCACGTAGGCGCCGAAGGCCTCCTCGCCCTCCCAGCCCTCGAGAAACGGCGCCCCGAGGAGGGCGTCGAGCCTGCGGCCGAGCGCCGCGCGCTCCTCCGGCCCGGCGTGTCGCGGATGGTCGTAGAGACGCTGGGCCACTCTCTCCGCGGTCCGCAGGTCCCGGAGGAAGGCGTGGGTCTCGGCGGACGGCCCGGCGGGCGAGGCGAACGCCTGGAGGGCCCCCGCCCCCAGCACGAGCGCGAGTCCGAGCCACGCGGCGCCGCGCAGCGCCACTCCGGGGGCGTGCTCGCTCCGCCGCGGTCCGAGCAGGGCCATCGCGGCCACGCCCGTGACGAGGCCTCCGATGTGCGCGTCGTTCGCCACGCCGGGCAGGAAGAACAGGGCGGCGGAGAAGAGCAGGAAGATCAGCGCGGTGGTCCGGGCGGCCTTCGCCTGGGGGTGGCGGGCCCTCAGGGACCACACCCCCAGCGCGCCGACGACGCCGAACACGCCGCCCGAGGCGCCGACCATCAGCGCGTCGCTCCAGAGCAGGTGGGCCACGCCGCCGCCGACGACGGAGACGGCGAAGACGAGGAAGAGCCTGGCGGAACCGATGACGCTCTCGAGGAGGCGGCCCACGGCGAGGAAGACCCACGCGTTGAGGACGAGGTGCAGCACGAACGCGTGGACGAAGCCGTAGGTGACGAGGCGGTGCCAGTCGCCGAGGCGCACGAGCTCGGGGAGCATCCCCCCGGTCCTCAGGAGCACCTCGCGCGTGGGGCCGCCCCACGTCCACCAGGAGCCCGGCGCGGCACGTACGCCGCCCGACAGCACGAGGGCGAGGACGTGGACGGCCACCCACGAGAGGAGGAGGATCCAGCAGACGGGGGTGCGCGACCCCGGCGGCGCCTCGGGTCTCACGGGCGCTTCCTCCTCTTCTTCACCGCGGCTTTCTTCTTCCTGGCCTGCTTCTTCCCGGGCTGCTTCTTCTTCGGCGCGCCGGAGCGCGGGTGGGCGCGGTCGTATACGCGGCACAGGTGGTCGAGCGTCAGGTGCGTGTAGATCTGCGTGGTGGCGACGCTCTCGTGGCCGAGGAGCTCCTGCACCTCGCGCAGGTTCGCGCCGCGCTCCAGGAGGTGCGTCGCGAAGGAGTGTCGCAGGGTGTGGGGGTGGACCTCGGCGGGCAGTCCGGCGCGCACGACGTGACGCCTGAGCACGCGCGCGATGCCCCGGTTGCTCAGCCGCTCGCCCCACCGGTTGAGAAAGACGGCCCGCGGGTCGCGGCGCCGGCGCTCGGACCTCGTCGCTTCGAAGTAGGCGCTGAGGGCGGCGACGCACGGGCGGCCGAGCGCGCCGAGACGCTCCTTGCGCCCCTTGCCGCGGAGGCGAACCGTCCCGCCGTCGAGGTCGAGGTCGGGCCGGTCGAGACCCGCCGCCTCGGCCACGCGCGCGCCGGTCGAGTAGAGGGTCTCGAGCAGCGCCCGGTCGCGGAGACCCTGCCAGTCGAGTTCGTCGTCGTCCTCGCCGCTCTCGAGCAGGCGCTCGACCTCCGCGGAGGTGAGGACGCGGGGCAGGCTGCGCGGGAGGCGCGGGGTGCGCAGCCCCTCGGCGGGGTTGCCCTCGACGCGGCCCTCGCGGCCCATCCAGCGGAAGAACGAGCGGATCGCGCTGATCCGGCGGGCCACCGTCGCCGGAGCCAGTCGGGCGTCCTTCAGACCCGCCAGGTACCGCCGCAGCGCGAGCAGGTCGACGTCACGCGCCGCCGCGACGCCGGCTTGCTCGAGGCCCTCCACGACCTGGCCGAGGTCGTTCCAGTAGGCCCGGATCGTGTGGGGAGAGCGGTCCTCCACGACCTCCAGGTGGTGGAGGAAGGCCTCGAGGTCGCTGAAGAGCGTCCGTTGGCTCACGAGCACGAACGTCCTCTTGCGCGGGGCCGCGGCCGGGGACGCGCCTGGGGTCGAGGGGCGGGGGGCACGCGCCCATCGTAGCGGGGGCGTCCTTCGGCAGGCGGTTTGCGTTTGTACTTCTACGAGCCCGTACCCCGGGCCGGATCCGTCCTCGGGGCAGGACGAATCGCCGTGCGGGGTGTCCTCTTCCGGAGACCCCGGCGGCCCCGTGCTCCCCGACCCGTGGAGGTGTCCCATGCTCCGCCGACTCGCTCTCCTCCTCCCGTTCGCGCTGTTCGTGGCCCTCGTCGTACCGGCCCACGCCGAGGCCGGGGACCGGCAGGTCGCCCAGGCCCGGCTGGACCGGCTGAAGAAGGAGTTGTCGACCTCGAAGTCCCGGTCCGCCGACCTGCTCGGCGCGCTCGACGCGGTCGAGGAGTCGTACCGGGGCCTGGCGAAGACAGGGTCGCCCGGGACGGCGACGCCCGAGCCGGACGCGGATCTCGAGAAGTGGCGCCAGAAGTGGCGGAAGGGAGCCGAGAAGCTCTACCTCAAGGCCTTCGCGCTCACGAAGCTCGACCGTCGGAAGGAGCAGAACCTCCGCGTGGACGTGAACGTACGCGCCGCCGCGATCCTCGGTCGGTCGGGCCATCCGAAGCTGTGGAAGGACGTGAAGAGAATCCTCGAGACCCGGGTCTTCAAGGCCCGGTACGAGGTTTCGCAGCGCTTCCTCGAGTCGGCGTTCGATGCGCTCGCCGCCCTGGGGGACCCGGACGCGCTGGCCTGGATGGCCGACGCGTTCATTCACACGAACTCGTCGCCCAGGAAGGTGGTGGATCGCCTCGTGGCGGCCCAGCAGGCCTTCGCCAGGTTCCCCGTGGAGAAGGTCCCGGGGAAGCTCCGTTACGTGATCGTCAAGAAGCTGGTGAAGCTCTATCCCGCCACCGAGTCGGTGGCCCGCCAGAGCCGCAACGATCCCGGGATCCAGTCGGTCCGCCGCTTCTGGGACCGCATCCGGATCGGCGCGATCCGCGCCACGCAGCACTTCTCCCAGACGCCCCGGAACGAGAACGGAGAGGCCCTGGCGACCATGCAGGAGCTCTCCGTGTGGTTCCGCGCCCACAAGCGCGTTCAGCGGGCCCCCTGGACCGACCCCGCGCCGCATGAATGAGTCCCCACCGGTCTCCCGGAGCCGGGGGGCCGCAATCCTGCCTCGATCCCGGTATCATGGAACGGACCCGGAACCTGACTCCCAGTCCCGTCGGAGGTGTCCATGCCCTCTCGTGCCCTGCTGCCGCTCCTGGCGCTGATCGCCGTCTTCTTGCCCCTCGCCGCCCAGGCCGAGGAAGCCGTCCCCGTCCCGTTGGAGACGGCCCGGCTCGAGCTGGACAACCTCGCGGCCAAGGTGAAGTCCACGAGGTCGATCAACGACGAGATCATGGACGCGCTCGACGCGGTCTCGACCGCGTATCACAACCTCGAGGCGCCGGAGAAGCCGACCCTGAAGGAAGTGCCGGAAGGTGCGTCCGAGGAGGAAGCGGCCGCCATCGAGGCCGAGAACAAGAAGTTCGAGGACGCCTGCAAGACGGCCCTCGCCGCGTTCGAACGGAGCCAGGCGAAGTTCCGAAAGGACGCGGAGAAGCTCTTCCTCAAGGCGCTCAAGCTCCAGAAGATCCACCGCAAGCTCGAGCGCAACATCCGCGACGACGTGAACATCAAGGCCGCCCAGGTGCTCGGTCAGACCGGGAACCCGAAGGTCACGGGCAAGATCCAGCAGACGCTCGAGAAGTCCATCTTCAAGGCCAAGTACGACGTGCCCATGCAGCTCCTCGAGGAGTCGTTGGCGGCGCTCGGCGCGATCGGCGACATGGACTCCCTCGAGTGGATGGTGAAGGAGTTCACGCACGGCAACAAGTCGCCGCGCTCCAAGGTGGACCAGTTGATCGCCGCTCACAAGGCCATGATCCTGTTCGACCGCGAGCAGGTCCCGGGCTCGCTGCGCTACAAGCTGGTGCAGGAGATGGTGAAGACCTACTCCGGCATCGAGTCGCAGGCGGCGCAGAGCAGCACCGACAAGAACGTCCAGGCGGCCAAGGTCTTCTGGGACCGCATCAAGAACGACGCGATCAAGGCGGTCCAGTACTTCTCGTTCGACCCGAAGAACGAGGACGAGGAGGTCCTCGCCTCGATGAGGGAGTTCCAGTCGTGGTTCCGCGACCACAAGAACCCCAAGCGGGCCCCCTGGAAGCGCGCCAAGTAGCGCGCACATCGTGTTCCGCCGCGCTGCCGGTAGACTGGCCGGGATGCGTCGGGCCGACTGGACTCCGTTGGTGCTCGTCACCGCGTCGATCAGCGTCACGGTGGTGGCCGTGGTCCTGCTCACGACGTCCTGGCTCCGCGCCCCGTGGGGGAGCCGGCCCGGGGCCCCCCACGCGCGGCGTCACCTCGCCCGCGAGATGCAGGTCTGGGTGGGCGACGTCGCGCCGGGGGTCGTGGGGCTGCTGGGTCCCGTGTGGGGCGAGAAGGGGCCCGACCTGGCCCACGACGCGCGGCTGAACGAGCAGCTCGGCCTGTCCGAGGGGCGGAGTCTCGCGTGGTACCACCTGCTCCTCTTCAACCGCTCCGAGGAAGCGCGCCGCATCTCCCTCGCGGACGGAGCGCTCACCATCCGGCCTCCCGACGGCGAGGACCGGGTCTCGCTGCGCAACCTCGCGGGCCTGGTCTCCCGGGGCGAGGCTGAGGTCGCGCCCTCCCTCGCGGCCGTGCTCTCCGTGCGCGGGACCCTGAGCGAGGCCGTGGAGGTCCCGGCGGGGTGGATGGCGGACCTGCTGGTCGCGTTCGATCGCAGGGTGGAGCTGGACCAGGCCGTGGAGGTCGCCACCGCGGCGGGGGCCGCCTTCGAGCGGCGTCCAATGACCCGGCGCGAGCTGGACGACCTGGTGGAGGATCCAGCCAGCGCGCAACTCGAGGACCTGTGATGGAGACGGGCGTGCACGATCTCGACCCGTACGACGAGGACGCCCCGGGTGAGGCCGTGGCCCCCGAACGGGAGGTCCGGATGTCGCGCCCCTCGTCCGACCTGGCCGCGTCGTCGACGGCGTCCCAGGAGGCGCTGAGGGAGCTGGCGTTCGCACTGCGATCCTCCGTCGAGACGATGCACGGCGTACGCGACCTCCAGGCCGAGCTGGTGAAGTCGCTCAATCGACAGGACCGCTCCGAGCTCGTCCTCCAGTCCACCCAGGCCCTCAACGACACGTTCCGCAGCCTCGCCACCGTCCAGCGCGAGCTCGTGAACCGCCTGGAGGAGGCGCCGAAGGGCGGCGGCCGCGTCGTGCCGTTCCTGCTGCTGGGGCTCCTCGTGGTCTTCCTCGGCGGGCTCTACGTGGTTCTCGACGTCCTGGACCAGGTCCGCGCCGAGTGGCCCGACGCGGCGCTCATCGCCGACCAGGCTTCCCAGCGCACGCTCGACGCCTTCCGCGACGGGAAGGCCGAAGGCGGCGACGACGCCGAGCTGGAACTCTCCCGCCTTCAGGAACGGCTGCAGCAGATGGAGGAGCGCGAGCGTGTCTTGAGGCAGAACCTCGAGGCACAGGCCACCGGCCGCGGCGACCTGGAGGCCGAGATCCGCGGCCTCGAGGTGGAGCGAGACGGTCTGGCCTCCCAGATCCGCGCCGCCCAGGCCGAGGTGCTCGCACGCCGGGCCGTGGAGAACGAGCTGCACGTGGTCACGGGGCGGCTCGTCGTGATGGAGCCGCGCATGCGGGATCTCGAGGATGCCCTCGCGTCGAAGAAGGCCGAGAACGTGAGGCTCCGCGAGCGGCTCGGCGCGATCGGACTGGGGCGGCCCGACCCCGGCGCCGCGGACGACGTGGACGGGCGCCCGGTGCCCGAAGCCTCGCCCCGGGAGGCGGCCGACGAGCCCCCGCCCGTCGTGCCGGGCCGCCGCGCCGAGCGCGATCCCGTGTTGCTCGACAAGATCCGAGGCCGGTTGAACCAGATGCTCGATCAGAGCGCCCGCAACCGGAAGGACCTCTGGCAGGTCACGCGCATCGACGGCGTGCGCGCCGACGGCCTCGACGGGGTGATCGCGCTGCGCTACGACCGCGCGTCGGGCCGCCTGATCGAGCAGGTGGAGGCCCGCGACCTCGATCTCTGGGTCGACCGCAACGCGCGGTCCGTCGAGTTCGAGTTTCGTGGCGGACGGCGCGCGACGGGGGGCGGCAGCACCCCGTTCGCGGGCGACACGCTCCGCCTGACCGTCGCGAGCGGCGAGATGGTGCGCCTCTGGAGCCAGAGCGGGATGACCTTCCTGCGCTTCCGGTAGCAGGCCGGGCCCCTACGCGTCCGCCGGCATCTCCAGCCACAGTCCCTCGACCGACGTCGCCCGGCCGGTGCGCTCGTCGATCTCGGCGATCGCGGCGCCGGGCCGCCGGCCGCCGCTCGCGACGGTGAACGGCTCGTGGACGTTCGTGCGCATCTTCTTGATCACGGCGTCCTTGATGCGCCCGATGACGCCGTCGTAGGGGCCGGTCATGCCGCAGTCCGTGAGGTACGCCGTACCGTGGGGGCGGACCAATGCGTCGGCGGTCGGCACGTGCGTGTGGGTGCCGAAGAGGAAGGAGACGCGGCCGTCGAGGTACCAGGAGAGCGCGATCTTCTCGCTCGTCGCCTCGGCGTGCATGTCCACCACGACGACGTCGGTCTTCTGCTTCATCGCGTCGAGCTGCTTGTCGACCTCGACGAAGAAGTCGGACGCCGGGTTCATGAAGACGCGGCCCTGCAGGTGGATCACGCCGACCCGTACGCCCCGCGGGCCCTCGACCACGCACGCACCGCGCCCCGGCGCGCCCGACGGCCAGTTGCCCGGGCGGAGCAGGCGCTCCTCCTGCTCGAAGAGGGGCAGCGACTCGCGTCGCTTGTAGGAGTGGTCGCCCATCGTGAGTACGTCGACGCCCAGGTTCCGGATCTCGCGGTAGATCTTCGGTGTGATGCCCGAGCCCGAGGCGGCGTTCTCGGAGTTGGCCACCACGAAGTCCACCTCGCGCTCCTCGCGGAGGCGGGGCAGGAAGTGGGCGAGCGTCTCGCGCCCGGGTCGCCCCACGACGTCGCCGATGGCCAGGATGCGGAACATGGGGGGGGATTCTAGCGTGCCCTGCGCCGATGCGGCGGACCGCCCGGGTACCCTCTGCGCCCATGCCGCGTGCCGCGCCCGAGCCCGACAGCGTCCTGACCGTCTCCCAGCTGACCCGCGCGATCGGCGGCGTGCTCGACGAGCACTTCCGCGGCGTCTGGGTGCGCGGCGAGGTGGGGCGTGCGACGTACGCATCCTCCGGGCACGTCTACTTCACGCTCAAGGACGAAGGCTCCGTCGTCCCCTCCGCGATCTGGCGCAGCACGGCGCGGGGGCTCCGCTTCCGCGTGGAGGAGGGCCAGGACGTCCTCGTGCACGGGCGCATCGACGTCTACGCGCCGCGCGGGGCCTACACCTTGATCGTGGACCGGATCCAGCCGGTGGGGGAGGGCGAGCTCCGGCTCGCCTTCGAGCAGCTCCGCAAGCGCCTGCAGGCCGAGGGCCTGTTCGACGAGGAGCGGAAGAAGCGGCTGCCCCTCCTGCCGCGCCGCGTGGCGATCGTCACGAGCCCCACCGGCGCCGCGGTGCGGGATCTCGTGAGGGTCATGCAGCAGAGGCTCCCGGGCAT